>JANOZG010000862.1:0-6343 GCA_031429275.1 Planctomycetota bacterium | reverse complement strand
GATAACCAATTCGATTTGCCGCCGCTCTTGCACCATCGAAGTTTGTCGCGATGCCGTTTGGTGGCTGGTGCAGTCCGAGACCTTCCAGAATCTTCTGGAATCGTTCACGGTCTTCGGCTGCGTCAATCATGTCGGGGCTGGTGCCGATGATTGTGACGCCAGCGGCTTCGAGACCGCGTGCTAAATTCAACGGCGTTTGACCACCGAATTGCACGATCACGCCATCAGGCTGCATGCGGTCACAGATGTTCAGGACATCTTCGGTTGTGAGCGGTTCGAAGAACAAATAGTCAGATGTATCATAGTCCGTCGAAACCGTTTCCGGATTCGAATTAACCATTATGCTTTCGATGCCCAGCTCTTCTAGCGCGAAAGCGGCCTGGCAGCAGCAGTAGTCGAATTCGATCCCCTGGCCAATGCGGTTTGGCCCACCACCCAGAATCATGATCCGCTTCTTGCCTGGTTGCTTTGCCGGAGTTTCGTCTTCTGATTCGTATGTGGAATAATAATACGGCGTGTACGCTTCGAATTCCGCCGCACACGTATCAACTTGTTTGAAGGTTGCGACGATGTTCAGGCTCTTGCGATGCTCGCGGACTTCCATCTGCGAACAATCCCACCAAAACGCCAGCTGTGCATCCGAGAAGCCGTTTTCTTTTGCGCGGCGGATGAGTTCCGGAGTTGCATCGTCAAGGCGACTGATCTGGCGAATTTCATCTTCCAGCTTGACCAGTTGCTCGATACTGCGAAGGAACCATGGGTCGATGTCGCTCGACTCATGAATATGCTCAACCGACATCCCGAATTTCAGCGCGTACCGAATGTAGAAAATGCGGTTTTCATTCGGGATCGCAAGCTTGCTCTGGATCTCCTCTTTGGTTGGCTGCTTTTCAGTTCCCCACAGATCTTTCTTGCCGCCACCCAATCCGAAATGGCCGATCTCAAGGCCACGCAAAGCCTTTTGCAGTGATTCACGAAACGTGCGTCCGATCGCCATAGTTTCGCCGACGGATTTCATCTGCACGGTCAGCGTAGGATCAGCTTCGGGAAATTTTTCGAACGTCCAGCGAGGAATTTTCGTGACGACATAGTCAATCGTTGGTTCAAAACACGCCAGCGTTTCGCGGGTGATGTCGTTTGGAATTTCGTCCAGTCGATATCCCACCGCCAGCTTTGCTGCAATCTTGGCAATTGGAAACCCAGTCGCCTTGGATGCCAGTGCTGATGATCGACTGACTCGCGGATTCATTTCAATCACTGTCATGCGACCAGTATCCGGTTGAATGGCGAACTGCACATTCGATCCACCAGTCTCGACGCCAATGGCTCGCATCACCTTAATCGTGGCGTCGCGCATTTTCTGGTATTCTTTGTCGGTCAGCGTCTGAGCTGGAGCGACGGTGATTGAATCTCCGGTATGGACGCCCATCGGGTCGAAGTTCTCGATCGCGCAGATGATGACAACGTTGTCCGCGTTGTCTCGCATTACTTCCATCTCGTACTCTTTCCAGCCGAGAATGGATTCTTCCAGCAATATCTCATTGATTGGCGACAGCGCGAGGCCGCGACGAATCATGTCGTCAAATTCTTCAATGTTGTATGCAATCCCGCCGCCGGTGCCGCCCAGTGTAAAACTGGCACGAATAATAATCGGCAATCCGATGTCTTTAACAGCTTCACGAGCTTCATCAATCGTGTGAACTGTCACGCTGCGCGGCACGTCCAGACCGATACTGAGCATGATCTGTTTAAATGTGTCGCGTTCCTCCGCGCGCTTGATGACCTCCTCTTTGGCCCCAATCATTTCGACGCCGTACTTTTCCAGCACACCGTTTCGCACCAGGTCCATGGCAGTATTAAGGCCGGTTTGACCGCCGAGCGTTGGCAGTAAGGCGCATGGGCGTTCCTGCTTGATGATCTCTTCGACGTATTGCCAGGTGATTGGTTCGATATATGTCCGATCGGCAGTACCGGGATCGGTCATAATGGTGGCTGGGTTTGAGTTCACCAGCACGACCTCGTATCCCTCTTCGCGCAGTGCTTTGCAGGCCTGCGTTCCAGAATAATCAAACTCACAGGCTTGGCCGATCACAATAGGACCGGAACCGATGATCAGGATTTTTTTAATGTCGCTACGACGTGGCACTGTTAATTAGTCCTTCGTTGATTGCAATCGCACGGCCCGCGCGCACCACCTTCGCAGACGGGTTCGGAGATTTCCGAAAGACAGCAAAGCAGGTGGCAACCGACCAGTGGCGTCAGAACGCGCAAAATTTGGAGCAGGTTACCAGGATTTCCGCCTGGTTCAAGAACTGCGAATGCCAATGTCTGAAAGCTCCGGAGATCGATACAGCCAATCTGTCTGTTCATGCAGGGCCCCAAAGTCCAAATTTTCGCCAACTCAGTGGCTTCCGGCCACTTTGATTGTAGAAAAGCCGCAAAATGGCAGTCCGCGACGGATTCTGCGTGGGCTCGTCTCGCGATTGGGCAAAACTGGCCGGGAATGGCTCAACGTAGTAGAAGTGGAAAATTGCCAGTTCAGCTGATCCAAAGGGTTGTAATTCCCTCGCAGAAATCTTCGCCCGCCATGGAATTGGTATACGCGACTACATTTTGGCTGGATCGCATTCCACGAAACCGATTTCAACAATAGGCAGACACGATTGCTTCATTTCTTCATGTCGAAGTTAATGACATACCTCGTGATTCGCGTCCACGTTCGATCTGATCCAGAAGCTGATCGACGCGCTGCGAACGTGATTCCCGACGGGGACTTAAGGTAGTCCGAATATTCATAGTCAACATGCCTTTCAATGGGTCCAACGACAGTCCCTTCGAAGTCGGCCCGAATCAGGCGGGACTTGATGACGCAATGGTCGTTGTCGAGCGATAACCAATAACTTGCCCTCTCTTTCGTCAAAGGACTTTCAGGTGCCAGCAATCGCAATCGAAGTGTATTCGGTGGGCCGTTGGTTCCGGCGGGATCGATGTCGAAGTGCAACGTTGGGTCGCTGGTCATGAGCATTGGCCGACATGCGTACTCGGGCCAGACAGATGTCCAGATGGGAATGTTCGTCGTGCCAGCTAAGTTATTGACGCTCAGGACCGGAAGCGTTGATTGTTGTTTAATGCGAGGTGACATCTCGCTGGCGATTTCAAGTCGTGGATCGTCAACTACAAAGAGCGTGCATACTTCGCCATCGCAATCTGCCAGTGGTGTCGCAGTGAATTGAGTCCTGTTTGCGTACCACCAGGAAAGGTCCGCCTCTGTAGGGACATTGAAATCTGCTTCAATCGGCGTCAGTAGTTCTACGCGAAATTTTTCCCCTGATCGCCACAGACGTCGAAACAGCGGTGCTCCTTCGGGTGTGGCATCGTCCGCCTGACGCTGGTCGATGACAAGGGCCTCGTAGTCACCGAAATTGCAGACTTGCTGCTGGAAATGTTCAGCCAGCTCGACGACATCGCTCCCGGCGACTCGGTCAATGACTGCAGCATTCGCATCCGCGCCGAGTTCATAAATGTCGCGAGGGCCTGACGCAGGATAGTCAAATCTTGTCACAATTCGCATTCCGCCGGCGTGTGTCTCGTCCCATAACACGATGCGGCCGCTGGCACGATCGACCTGCACAATGGCATGCGAATGGACAGCAGCATTATTCTTGAGCTTCAAATCAAACAAATACTGAAATCTTGATGGTCCATCAGAATCGATTCTGGACTTTTCAACATTGCTGACTTTGTGAATCGGAAACGCAGCAGCGAGGTCGCCGTCCGAAAGCAGCGCATGTACAATGGTGCGACCGACGTTTTCAAAGTTCATATCGGCACGCCAGTGATAAATCGCTTTTGCCTTCTCAGAAAAATTCCACTGCGTGCCTTCCGAATAGTTTACAAAATGCAACATTTGTGGCGATCGAAACGCGGCAATTCGTTGTTGGGGCGAGCACCAGGATTCTGATTCGTTCGATTCGCCAAGGTACTCAACAGTCGTCGTCGTATGATCGCCGCCGCGAGTATTCACGAGGTCGGTCGTCAGGCCGCTGACAAGTTGCTGGCTGCGGTCGGCCACACCATCACTGTTGTCGTCGTGGAAAACGGAAAGAAACGGCGGATGACAAACCCACACGTCTCCGCCACGAAAAAAGACACCGCGAACATGATCGACTCGACAAAACGTTGTGACAGAATCCATCACGCCATCGCCGTCTCGGTCAACGCATCTCAGCACCTTGCCGCCGTTCTTGTCGGTGCCGAGAGAGCCCTGTTCGTCGCTGGCGACATAGATCGCTCCACTTGGTTCAGCAGAAATCGTCACGGGGTAATTCACTTCCGGCGACCTCGCAAAAAGTGTTGCCTTGAAATCTGGTGAGACTTGGACGCTCTCAGAAAACTGAGTCTCCGTAATTGGTGCCGAATCCGCCTGCCGTCTCGGCGGACCAAAGCCGCCACCGTTTCCGCCGCCGCCACCACCGCCAAAGTTTGGTGGAGTGGGGATGTAACCGCGATCATTTCCGCTGAGCTGCTTAATTACAGAATCCAGACGTTTCGCCACAAACGTGCGCACATCGAGTGAGGCTGGCATTGCAGTGCCCATTCCGGGACCAAATCCTGGTATCACTCCGTTGCCCGCTGATGCTTGTCGAACTCGCTCTGCGGCTGCCGTTACTTCCAGTTGTCGAGCGTCAGTGGTTTCTTTTTCGATCGAGGTAATGACCTCGTTCATGCTTTCATTGGTGAAAGATGTGTTGATAAAATCCTGCACGATTTTTAAGTACTCGTCCTTCATCTTCACGTCCTTCATCAGACGATCCACCAGTTTGCACTCGCCCGAATAAGGATGAGTCAGACTTAGATTCGCCAATTGGTCGGGAGTCCCCGATAACACCGAACCGCTGAGCGCGACCTCCATTTCGCCGGTGACCAAATGAAACCTACCGCTGGGAGCGAGGCACAAATAGTCATTCACTCCGATGCTGGAAAATCCGGTGAGGTTGCTGGTCAGCGAATTCCCCGCGACGTAACGCAGCAGTGCGCTGGTGTCAATGAATTCGTTGATCCTTGATTTGAACTCATCGTCGTTCGCATCTCCGATCAGTTTCGCAAAGGCGATGATACGATCCTGTTCCTGTTTCGTCGGTACACGAGCCGCCCGAAACAAGGGCGCGTAGGCTGTCCATTCATCGCCGACGTATTGCATGCTGTTCAGGCCGTTCGTCTGCATCACGAGCGAAGTCGCCGGAATTTCATTTCGCGTCAGAAACTCCGCATCGACAGCCTCCAACGCCGCATAAAGCCCAATCCTGCGAGGTTTCTGCTCGCCAACAGTCAATTCCACTTCTGCATGAATGACACGTGAAACAGGAACCTTCAACGTGGCAAAGATGTGCGCTGCGATCCGTTCGCGCAGCATGGTCGGATCAAACTGCATTGTGTGAAGCCGAAATCGACGACTGCCCTCGATTGGCTCGCCCTCAAGCAGCTCAAGAAACAGCGGACGTTTTGGACCTGCAGCCGCCATCATGTATGTGAAATCGCCGTCGTATCGAAGCCGACATTTTCGGCCTTCAGTCGCTTCCTTCGATTGTCCCATTGTGAGGTTGAGAATCCCTTCAACCCACGGAAATTGCGTCCCGAAAAGGTTTGGGAGGGTCTGGCGTGCCGGCTCACCGTCGGCCTTGCGAATCGGCGGAGTCTGTCCACCAAACGCTAAGCCTTGCGGCGCTGATGGCTCCATCGCAGCGAATTCTGTGTCGGTGAGTTTGATCCGAAGCGACCAAACTCCTTCGGAACCCAACTGGCCTGCCCCTATTGGCTTGATGTCCTGAGCTCTGGCATTGGTTGCCAGAAGACTGACCACGAAGAACGCACGGCTGGCGAAAATCAGAATTCCGGGTACATCCATGAGATTTTCCTGCATCAATAGTCACAAACTGAAAACTACTTTATTCACTCTTGGGGAAGGCGAATTGCGGCAAAGCTGGCAATCATCCCTTACTTTGCCGCAATGTCATTCGTTCCAAATTTGTGAATCCTTCGGCAAACGTAAAAGTTTTCGATCTGCGAAGGAATTTTGTTTGCCAAACGAATAGGTTCAAATACGAACGGGTAGGTGCCCAAACTCCGCTGTGTCATTGAACTCTGTACAATCTTCCGCAACTCCTGCCCAACATGAATTCTTTCACACCTTTGCGAAAGCGTCCTTAAAATGCACCAGAACTGTCCTCGTTCCTGGAAGTTACTGCTCGTTATAGCGTTGCAGGCTTCGTGCCAAACTGCGGTCTCCCAGGACACCAAACCCGAACCGGTCATCTTTACGACCCAGCAGGATCACCAGAACATG
>JANOZG010000861.1:0-5409 GCA_031429275.1 Planctomycetota bacterium | reverse complement strand
GGGCAGCACGCTCGGAATCGATTTTTCCCAATCATCGCATTCTGGCAGAGCTTTCAAAAAGCACCAGAGACTGCGTCATGTCGTCGCTCCACTGAGAATTCTCGACCGAAGCCATTCGTAAAGACAACTGACTCAGGCTGCAAATCACCTTGGCATCCGCGTGGTTTTTCGCAAAACAGTAGTCCATTGGGCATCCAAAATCTCAATTGATTTCAAGTTCGGGCAACGATCGTTTCAGGCCCTCGCTCGTGACCTCAGACTCCGAATGTCACCGATGACTTACGGCTGAGCAGCACAATCGCTGCCGCACCTGCGGCTAAAAGAAAAATGGCAACTGTGACAACGGGGGAGATGGGGGTTGCTGCGGGCAATTCCGATGTTAAAAACTCACCTGTCGCATGCTCAACAATTGTGTGGCCATCGACAACATCGAGAAAAAGCACGGACAATTTGTGCTGCTTCGCGAAAGACATGCCTTTTTCCACTCCCATCACCATGAGACTAGTCGCTAAACCATCTGCCGTCATCGCGGAATCGCTTAGGATCGATACTGACGAAGGAGGATTCACAACAGGTCGGGCGGTCGCAGGATCAATGGTGTGGGAGTACCGCACTCCCTTATATTCGAAGTAGTTTCGATAGTCCCCGGAAGTCGCAATCGAACGTTCCGTAAATTCCATGACTCGCCGAATACCACCGAGCGGCGATTCGATGCCTAGTCGCCATTTCCCCCCGCTCAACTTGGCAAGTCCAACCTTGATTTCGCCACCAATATCAACTGAATGCGAGGGAAAACCCAGCGACTCTAGTAACTGAGATACACGGTCTGACGCATAACCCGGCGCGATGGCCGACAACGTAAGCGTAATGCCGTCACGAGTTCGCCGAATTGAAGGTGGTTCAGACCGAACTTCGACAAACCTCATGCCAGTCCTTGCTTTGGCTTCGTCAATCTCGAGCTGCGTCGGAAATGATCTGGGCTTCTGGGCACCGAATCCCCACACATCAATCACCGGAGCGAGCGTTGGGTCAAACACGCCGTTTGTGAGCTTGTGCAGCCGGATCGATTCCTGAACAACTTGGAAAAAACCCGGACTGACCGAAAACCAATCAAACCCGTTCGACTGATTGAATTTCGAAATCTCAGACTCCGTATCCCAGGTTGACATCTGCCGATTGATATCAATAAGGATCGCCTGAATCTTCGCTTGAATTTCCTCTGCGTCGTCTTCCGAGGCTCCGTCAACGACAATCGCGTAATACGAACCCATGGTCTCGCCGTCCAGCTTCAAGAGTTCAGCGTGAGCGTGAGCCGAGCACCAAATCAAGATCACAGGAGACAATGCTGCACATAGGCAGTTGAATACTGATAACATCACGCCAGCACCCCCATTCGCGCACGTTCGCGGGCAAAACGCACCCGGAGAGCTGTTGCACTGCCGCTCTGGCCTCAACTCAACTCCCGGAACGCGTAATCACCGGGAAGTTGTGACGCTCGCCGCGCCCTTTCAGCGGGTAGTCTTTTCGCAAAGGAAACGCAGCAAATTCCTCCGGCATCAGAATGCGACGCAAGTCAGGATGGCCCTCGAATACGATGCCAAACATATCAAAGATTTCACGCTCCAACCAGTCGCAACCGCGCCACAGTGAATAGACCGAAAACAGCTTTGGATCGGGCAGATTTACGGCCGTCCGAATGATTAAACGCTCGCCGCTGAAAATGTCCAGCAGCATATAGACGACGCCAAACCGATCCGTGGCACCTTCGTATTCCAAATAATCAACTGCCGTCATGTCGATCAGCGAATTGAAGCCGTAATCATACTTCAGGCTGCTAAGAACATCAAACACCTTTGCAGCCGGAACATCGATTCGACGGTTATCGCGAAAGCTGCTTTCAACGAGCTCCATCCCAAACTTTTCTTGCAGCGCAGAGAACTCAACCATGATTGCCGGCTCCTCGCTTCAGACCAGCAGACGTCATTGCCGCTGAAAAGCCGCCAAGCTGCACAAGATTCGCATCCTGAATACGGTAACGTTCCTCAGATTCAAACGGTTCCGGGCCCATCGGAGTATCGCGTTCCATGAACTCCGTGCCCATGACTGTCCCTGTGCGACGGACTTTTGCCTGCATTTCCATAATCGCTGCGATCAGTTGTTCTGGCCGCGGCGGACAGCCGGGAACATACATATCAACAGGGATGAACCGATCAACGCCCTGAACGACCGCGTATGTGTCAAAAACACCCCCGGAACATGCACACGCCCCCATTGAAATGCACCACTTGGGTTCTGGCATCTGCAACCAGATTCGCTGCAAAACCGGCAACATCTTCATCACAACGCGGCCGGCAACGATCAGTAAGTCGCACTGACGCGGACTGAATCGCATGACTTCTGCACCGAATCGGGCGAGGTCATGTCGAGACGCCGCAGTCGCCATCAATTCAATGCCACAGCAAGCCGTCGCGAACGGCATTGGCCAAAGGCTGTTTGAACGAGCCCAGCTAGCGGCCGCATCCAGCTTGGTCATAAATACATTCTCCGGAAGTCCTACCGCCATCGAAAAACTCCCTTACGCCACGCATAAACCCATGCCAATGCCAGAGTTGCCATGAAAACAAGCATCACTCCAAACACTGTATTTCGAAGTTCAACCGGAATTCCCAGCTCACTATAGGCGCTAACCGCCCACGGATACAAAAACAGCAGTTCCACATCAAAGACGAGAAACAGGATTGCGACAAGATAAAAACGCACATCAAACGGCTGCCGAGCATCCCCAATCGGATCCATTCCCGACTCGTAGGGCATATCTTTGACAGGGGTATGCTTACGCGGTCCCAGCAAATGCGCCAGCAACAGGTTTGTCACTACAAACCCAACCAGCACGCCACCATAGACGAATAAGGGCGGAAGATTTGGAAGGTCCACACGGCACTCCGTAAATGCAGCAGCCCCACGGCTGAACTCTGTTGAATCGCTGCGACAAGCTGAAATCTCATCGCGCTCCATAAACGGTGGGATATGTCTAAACACAGCTCGAATCAAGCCCAGGGTCAAACACAACCCAAATCATCTCGCTTTCGGAAAAGATTTGAGCCGGATCGGCCCAACCAAATAATCAACGCATTCTCTGTGTCAGCGACACTCCTGCGTCAAAACGCCATGTGGACAGACATAGCTCAAGATTACGTTCGCCAGTTTCGCCAAAAGGCAGGAGATAGCAGCTCAAACGCAGAGCAGGCGACTCAACGGATATCCAATTCCAGAACTGCGGATTCGATGCAACCAACAAAATGCGCCCCCAAGCTCGAGATGGAAGTTGCTTTGACTCTTGTACCTCGCGATTCAGAGATCCTCCAAAGTCAATTTGGTTAGCCCAAATCTGAATCTGCTGAGTGCCAATCGCGGGGCAATTCAGCAATTGTTGCCGATTTCAACTGCGTAAAAGGTGTGCATCTGTGGCAAAACAGAGGCTCCGGAACGAAGTCTCCGGAAAAGCCAGATTGACAAGATTTTCCTGCCGAATCAGACTTTCAAAGAAGTCCTCACATTCTTTCAGGCAAAGGATTTGCCTTCGAGTCGTCTGGCGATGCACCGCGACAATGCTCACAGGAGGAGCAAGATGTTACTCTCAGTTGTTATCCCGGCACACAATGAAGCCGACAATCTGCCGCCTCTGCTCAATGAGATTCGCGCCTCGTTAACGCACATTGAATCTTACGAAGTTGTCGTTGTCGATGATGGAAGTTCCGACAACACACCGAAGATGCTTGACGAAATCCAATCTGATTTCCCTCAACTGCGGATCGTACGACACGCTTCAAGCTGCGGCCAAAGCACCGCGTTGATGACTGGCGTTGATGCTGCCACTGGCGAAATCATCGCCACGCTGGATGGCGATGGACAAAACGATCCAGCCGACATCCCCGGCATGGTGGATTTGCTGCTTCAGTCACGCCAGACCGAAGATGTCCGCATGATCGCTGGCATGCGAGCCAAACGACTCGACTCGCGCTGGCGACTGATCAGTTCAAAAATAGCCAACGGTGTTCGCAGTCGCATTCTGCACGATGGGACTCCGGACAGTGGCTGCGGAATCAAAGTATTCCTGAAGCAGGCATTTTCCATCATGCCGCGGTTCAATCACATGCATCGTTTTATGCCGGCCCTGGTCGTGAGAGGCGGTGGCAAAGTGATTTCGTATCCGGTCAATCATCGAGTCCGAACGCACGGCAAGTCGCACTACGACACATTGCGACGGCTGATGGTAGGCATAGTTGACATCATGGGCGTTGCCTGGCTTTTGCGTCGAAACAAACTTGCGGTCGTGGAAAGAATGGATGCTGTATATGACGAACGAACAAATCTGGATAGCATTCGGTTTGACAGGACAGCTCCTGTTCACAGCCCGGTTCGTCGTGCAGTGGCTTAGCAGCGAACGCGAGAAACGCAGCATCGTGCCGCGATCGTTCTGGTACTTTAGTCTCGGTGGTTCAATGATGCTGCTGGTGTATGCGATCTATAAGCAGGACATCGTATTCACGATCGGACAATCGTCAGGTTTTTTCATTTACATTCGAAACCTGCAATTGATCCGCAAAGAAAGCAAACGGGTTGCACAGCAAAAGACATCAGATTCACCGGAAACAATTCCGATGACGGCAGATCGCCCAGTCACCTCGACCATTCAGCAGCGGAAAGCGGGCTAAACGGGGCGCCACGCGATTATGGCGAGCGGCGGGTACGATTTCCTGTGCCGATCACCTAACCGACGGGTTCGCCCGGAACCATCACCATCCACGTAACATTGAATCGATCAGTGACCATGCCGAAACAGGGGGACCAAAACGTCTTCATGAGCGGCATACCAGCCGTGCCGCCAACTGCGAGCGCGTCATAGGCTTTGTGGGCTGCGGCTTCGGTGGCGACGGAAAGGGCCAACTGAATACCTTCCATCTTGCCCTGATCATTGCAACCGTCGGCTGCCATTAATCGCACGCCGTCGATCGTGAACGAACAGTGCATGATCTTCGCTTCAAATCCAGACTGGAGCATTCCCGGCGGGACCGGATCGGGGCTTTCGTTGAATCGCATGATCATTTCAGTCTTTGCGCCGAGGGCTTGTTCGTAGAACTTCAGCGCCTCCTCGCAGCGACCTGAGAAAAAAAGGTATGGAGTGATCGTTGTCGCGGACATGAGCTGGACTCCCGGTTAGATGATGATGAAATGGCAGCAGGAAAAAACATCAGTATTGGCAGAATTTTCGCAAGCGATCGAAGCTCTACTCAAGCTTTACGAGTTTGCCTTTCCTCTTGACGATGTTCTTGTAATCCCATTGAATTAATTTGGACTCCTTCAGCCACTTTCGAAGAAATGTCGTCTTGATCTCTGTCAGGTTTTTGT
>JANOZG010000860.1:0-2146 GCA_031429275.1 Planctomycetota bacterium | reverse complement strand
CCGCCGTAGTAGCCACCGTTGCCACGAAACTGATTGTGCCCAAACCCGATGCTGATCCCGCTGCCGAAACCGTATGACGGCTGTACATACGCAGACCGATACTGTGGAGCGTAGGAGTATGCTGGCGCGTAAGAATATGCTGGAGACGCATACCCAAAACCGCCGCCGTAGCAGCTTTGAGCGTTAGCAGTTTGGGTCATGCCAAACATCGCGATTGCCGGTATTGCAATTGTGATCATCAAAATCTTGTTCATGATTCAACCCTTTCAAACAAACTGAGGGAAACCTCTTTCGCGTCCTGCGGAATGGAGAACCCCATTCCTCTTCATCTCAAATCTATACGCACGGCCCATGCCGTAGATCGGCAGTTTCTGCTGAATGCCGTCTTTTTGTTGCGGTAACGTGCGTGTAGTGACAAGTGAGGAGTCTGGTGAAATCTGGAAGGCAAGCAGTTTCGTCGTCAATGGGACAACAATTGGTATCGGAGTGATATCGCAAGCGACGTACCAGCGGCGAAACGTCCGGAATCGAAATGGACGTTCCCGGCGGTAAACGGTGTCCTGTCGCCGCGAATCTTCTCCAAACGATGGACGCTGGCGCAAGTTTTGCAGTCGTCTTGCTCATTAGAGTGCATAACGAATGCTTGAAGATCAGTTGCGATGCTTCTCTGACTCTGGTCGAAGTAGAAGTCGTACAAGATGCTATTGCGGTCAATGACCCCGAATTCTAGGATTCGTGGTAGGCGAAGATTGTCGCCAAGGAGTTTCGCGGGATGTGGGGCAAGTTGGTTATTTCAGTAATATTGCTGCCGATGCTGGTTCACAGCATCCTTGGCTGTTGCTGGCACCACGCCCATTCCCAATGCGATCTTGTGTGCGAGCATTCGACGGCCGAATCACACGCTTGTCATCGACACGCTCACGATCAATGCCCAGACAACAGTGATACAACCGTCCCCGCGCGCGGTGACCACAACGAATCGTGTGACGATGTGCCTTGTGTCTACCTAGCAGCTGAGCCGGTTCAAAACGCGTTGGCGTTGGATCCGCACTTTCAAACCGCAGCAATGGACTCGTGCTGCATTTTGATGTGCGGTGCGACAGTCAAACCGTCGAAAAACGGGCAACAACGCCTTGAAGATCCCACTTCATCGCAGCACCGCGCGCTAACCCAGGTCTGGGTTGTCTAAAAACTGCCGACCATCGTGCCATGATGGTTGTTTGTGACTCCAACGATGAACCGCCTTTGCGGAATCGTATTTGAGTCCTCCGCAATTTTTCATTTCAATTTGACGCACGCCATTGCGCTGCGGGTTGAGTGAGGCAGTTATGATTTCATTTAAAGATGCCTTGCGCTCCAGGTGGATTCTGGGCGTTGCCATAGTGGCATTGATTGTGATTGGTTTTGCAACACGTTCAAAATGGTGGGAACCAGGTCAGAACTGGGTACGTGCCTCAATTGCTGGCAATCGCAAGGTGCCGTCTCTGGACAGCCATGATGATGGCAGTGCAGGCGGCGAAGATGCTCACGCGCATGACGGGCATGATGGCGCGACGTCGCTTGTATTGTCGGCTCAGGCGCAGGGAAACATCGGTCTGACGCCGGCGTACCTGCGGCCGATTAAGCTGGAAACGTTTCGGCGGACAATTACTGTGCCGGCGATGATTGTGGACCGTCCCGGAAGAACTCGCGTCGAAATCTCAACTCCAATGGCTGGAGTCATCACGCATGTTCATGCCGTTCAGGGTGAAGCCGTAAAACCTGGTACATTGCTGTTCGAACTTCGCATCACGGCTGAAGAGCTGGTTTCGACTCAAACCGATCTTCTGAAGAGCGTGGGGGATCTGGACGTTGAAAATCGAGAGATCGAACGACTGACCAAAGTAACGGAATCCGGTGCTGTTTCGCAAAAAACGCTGCTCGAACGCAAGTACGCAAAAGAGAAGCTCGAAGTTCTGATGAAAGCACAGCGTGAAGCGTTACGGCTGCATGGTCTTTCGGAACGCCAGATTGACGACATTGCCGCGAATCGCCGCTTGCTGCGGGATCTGCAGATCGTTACTCCAAGCCCGGATGCACATGGATCGGACGAACTGAAACTGTCTCGGCAGGACGTGCGCCCCGTGTCTCTGGTGAGACAGGATGC
>JANOZG010000859.1:0-8533 GCA_031429275.1 Planctomycetota bacterium | reverse complement strand
GCGAGCGGCGGTGCCGCCACCACCCCTTTGCTGCGATCCACAGCAACCTATGACGTGGACTTCTGGGAATTCACGGTTCGGTATGATGCCACTCAGCAAATTGCAGGTTCATCGACCGTTGGAGTACATGTTCCAGTCACGATCGATCTGGACTTTGCCGATGGGTTCTCTCGCGCGGATGTGACGGCTGCCCTGTATGACTCACAGAATCGCCTGATTCTCATGGGGCGCGACTCCAACATCTCCGACGATCAGCCAAAGCCAGGCAATGGCTCTGATACCGCAGATCTGTCACGCGGCTCCGCCGGAAAGCGTGATCCTTTCATCGGTCCAGTCGAATTGATCGGGGGACAGACATATCGTCTGGCAATTATTCCGAACGACATTGTGCCGCAGGTGGTAGACCAATTCTGGAATGCAAATCCAACGTCTTCGCTTGTGCGGTTCGAACCGGTGAATTCCGTCCAGCGTATCGCCGAAGAGCGGTTTGACCCCTTTGGTTTTGTCTTTGAAGTCAACGAGGACGGAACCTTCAACTTTTCCCAGGCACCGACAGACGATCGTTCGACAGCTCGCGGACCGATCACTGATTTGTTTACAGTGACCGCGGGTGGCGTTATCAATCCAAAACACGTTGTCCCGTTTAACCTTGGTGATGTGACATTGTTTGTTAGTCAGGCACGGGGAATCACTGGGAACAATGCGTCGGTGGTTTCCACAGTTGATCCGTTTACCGGTGCGAATGAGACGCTACTTGGTCAGTTCAACCAGCGCAGTGCTGACATTGCGATGCGTGCTGACGGACAGTTGCATACATTCAGCACGGGCACTCCAGGACAGGCATTTTCCGATGGCAATGTTGGTAACTACCTGCGGATTGATACCGGCACTGCTGCCGTCACGAATTTTGGTGACGATGGAATCTCGACCAATATCCTGAATGGTACCGCCGCTGCCGCTCACGACGTTGGGATCAGTTTCAATGCGATGACGTATACTGGCACAAATGACACGAATCTGTGGGCGGTCGGTAATCGTTCGCAGTTAGGATTGAAACAGGGTCAGACCGGGGTTGTGGCGGCTCAATATACCCGCAATATTCTGTACAGCTTCAATACTGGAAACGGTGACCAGATTAACCCTGGCAATGGTGGCGATCGACAGGACGCGGCCGTGGCCATCTCGGGTGCAGGCACGACGCAGGTTGACTGGGGTCAGATCGATACCAGCTTCCTGAACGGCGGTCTGAACGGTGACATTACCGGAATGACGGTCATTGGTAATCAATTCTACATGGTCGATAATGCCGGTGGTTTGTACCGCCGCAATGTTGGCACCTTTGGCAACAGCACGACCTTCATTGCGAATATCGGCGGCTTGAACATCAACTTCGCAGGTCTGAGTCTTGGCCCTGATGAAGTCGAAGGGGGCAGGTTTGCCAATACCCTGTTTGGAATCAGCACAGCAGGCCGTTTGTACGCATTCAATACGGCGGGTGTGTTGCAGCCTATTTTCAATGACGCGCAAACTTCCGTCCAGGTTGCTGGCGTGTTTAACGTCACGGGGTTGGCGTTTGGAACGCTGGATCGCAATCTTTGGCACACGACGACGAACCGTGGTGGTCTGACGGCGCCGGACGATGGTCACGGCATCGACGTGGCGCCGTTCGACAACAGCGTGCTGCTTCCTGTGCCTGGCGGCAACAGTCTGTATTTCGGCAACGAACGCGAGGGGAATTCATCGGGAAACAAAAACACGGACGGTGGAAATAATCCGAATAATTCAGCACCGAAGCGGGATTTGGATTTCCCTGGTGGCGCGCACGGTACCGTTGTGAGCAACGAGTTCAGTCTGCAGGGGTACTCGGCCAGCGATAAGCCAGTGCTGTACTTCAACTATTTCCTCGATACCGAAAATGCAAATTATGTGTACGGAAGTCCCGATACTTTGATGAGAGACTCGTTCCGAGTCTTCGTCTCCGATGAAACCGGCAGGTGGAACCTACTCACCACAAACAATTCGCTGCACAACCGGGTTGATGATGACGAATTCGACATTGGTCCTGACGGTACTTTTGAAACCACGGCTCCGGAAACGCAGACGTTTGTTGACGTTTCGGAAACGTTCGACAATACGAACGGCTGGCGTCAGGCCCGCGTGGATCTCAGCAATTTTGCCGGTCGAGCCGGGTTGAAACTGCGGTTTGATTTCTCCACTGCAGGGTCCATGAATGTCGGGGACATTCAAACGACCGGTTCAGAGTTGTACGCAATCAAAGCCAGCCAGTTGACGGATGGGCAGACCTTCTCCATTGATGGTCGCACGTTCGAATTCGACATGGGAGCGCATATGACGATCCCTAGTGGCGGACAACTTGAAGGTGTGACGTTTACAGTGCTTGGCACGACGTTTCGCTATACGGCGACTCCTTCTGTCGTTAACGACATTCTCGCCCTGCCGACGGAATCGGCTGCTGTCATTGCGGCACGCACCAACGCCTTCATCAACGGGGTTCTGAACGGAACGTCGATCAGAATTCCGAGTTCTGCAGGTCTCGAAGGTGAATCGTTTACGATCACTGACGCTGCGTCCGTCAAGACCACATTCACATATACCGCGACGCCGACGGCGGCGACCGATATTCTGGCTGTGGCCGGTGATTCCGCGAATGTAATGATTGCCCGTACCGCAGCTCGCGTGAACGCGGTTCTCGGAGCAGGCAGAGCCCTGGTGAATGGCACACAATTGGATTTCCCAGGTGTTCCGAACGTCACGTTTGGTGGTTCAGTCAATACGTCAAGCTCGGCTTCGCTTGAGGGCGAATCATTCACATTCAATGGTCAGACATTTACGTTCACCTCCGTTCCTCAGTTGGCGAGCGATATTCCGATTGCTTTCGGTGAAACGGCAGCTGTTGTTGCTCAGAACGCGGTGACAGTGATCAACGCCGTTCTTGGTGTCGGTACAGCTTTTGTAAATCCTGCTGCTCCGACACGTATCAGCATTCCCGTTATTCCCGATGCAGCCTCAGCGATCATCACAGGTGGCACTCTGGTGCTGCCTGATGTCACATCGGTCACATCGATGGAGGGTGAATCGATCACAGTCTTCGGAACGACATTTACGTACACCGCGATTCCAACTCAGGCAGGCGATATTCTGGCTGTGTTTGGTGATACGGCGGATACGATCGCCACTCGGACCAGTGCGGCATTCAATGCCGTGTTTGGCCCAGGGACTGCGATTGTGGATCCGCTGGCTCCAAATCGGGTCAGCATTCCGGATCTGCCGGGCTTCGTCAACGCCTTTGTGCGTGGCGGAACACTGATTACTCCCGGTGGAACAAACCTCCAAGGGCAAGAGTTCGAAGTCCTCGGTGAGGTTTTCCGATATTCAACGAATCCGGCAACTGTCAACGAGATTCTGGCCAGAACCGGTGACAGTGCAGCTTTGATTGCTACTCGAACCGCTGCAGCCATCAATGCCGTTCTTGGAACAAACGCTTCCGGTGATCCTGTTGCTGTTGCCAATCTGAACCGGGTCTCGGTGTCCGATCTTTCCGGTACGTTTGACGGCTTCTTCCTCGGCGAAACGCTGAGTTTCGTTGATGCCACGGCAACGAACTATGAAGGGGAGTCGTTTACCGCGTTCGGTCGAACATTCACCTTCCGAGACCCGAACGCACTGCCGTTTCCAATCTTGGCCGGGCAGACGGTGATTGATGCTGTTGCAGGTGATACAGCAGCGACTCTGGCCACGCGCGCCGCTAACGCTATCAATGCCTTCCTGGGGCGCACGGCGGCGACGGCAACGGGAAGTGATGTCACAATCGCCGGAGCAGTGTCCGCTGCACTTGGTGGAACCTTGAGAGTGACAGCCGCTGCCGCTGCTGATTTGGACAATGACTTCCTGCTGGTAGGGGGATTCTTCTTCCAGTTTGTTGCCGGTGCGCCTGCAAACAACAGGGAAATTCAGACGGATGCAAACCCAGCCATCGTTGCAGGCAGAATTGTCACGGCAATCAACAATCTGGCCGGTGCTGGAACTGCGTTCCGGATTGGCACTGTCGTCAGTGTTTCGAACGACACGACGCTCAGCTATTTTAATTCGGGTGCCACAGCAGTCGGGCTGACGATTCTCGACAACAATTTTTCCAGTCCCATGACGTTCTCACTGTTAAACAATCCCGGAGGTACTGCGTTTGTCGCAGACGAAATCGGTTCACCACTGGGTGTTGATCGTCGAAGCACAACACTGACGCACGATATTGTCGGTACGACGCTCGCGGTCATTCCAGGATTCGTGACGTCATACGTGTCAGAAAATCGAATCACAATTCCTGGTGCTGATGCATTGAATCTGACATCGACAGTCGGTTCGCCGCTGGTGATTTCCGGTGGAATTGGCACGAGTGCCTTTTCGACTCCAGTGACTGTGTTCCCAAACATGACGGCTAACCAGGTCGCGATCGCCATTCGTCAGGGGATTTCGGACTTCTTTGCAGCCGGTGATATCAACATCATCAAAGGTGCGGAAGACCGCGTTCAGATCATCGGCCATTTTGTTGATGACCAGGGACCACTGAGGCTGGTTACTTCTCTGCCGGGCGATGACTTCGGTGCATTTAACGCTGGATTCGTGAATGGCCAGGCGCTTCGGCCGGGATCGCTGCGTGGCATGAACAACGCCGTTGAAGGTGTCTACATCGACGACATCATCATCGGGTTTGCAGAACGTGGCGAAATGGTCACGAATGCTCCTGGCAACAACACGATGATCATTAACAACGACCTGTATGATCCGGACAGAATTGTAGGTTATAACTATCTGGGGATTGCCGATGGTGCTTACGACGTCGAAATTCGCAGAGCCCAGGATTACGGTGTTTCGCAGAACCCAAATCCTACAAACATCCTGTATCGAGTCCTTGATACGAATGATCGCGAAGTCGACGGGATTGCGATCACGCTTCCAAATGCCGCCCAGATTCCTCACGGTGCGACTTTTGACCTGAGTGATGGCTGGCGAACTGTGACCTTCCAGTTCATTGACGACTACATTGGTCTGAGTTCGCTCATTCCAGGTAACATCCCTTTGCTGTTCAATTCTTTGGAGACGCTCGGTTCGTCCTTTGACGTGAACCAGGAATTGATTGCCAAACAGGTGGTCGATGCGATTAACTCGCCAGCCGTCCAGAACACGCTGAGCATCAAAGCGATGTACAGCAGCACCACGGCACCGAATCTCGTCGCTGACAATCGAACCGACACTCTGCCGACGATTGGATTCTTTACTGTCATATCGAATCCGCCAAGCAAGACAATTCATCTGACGGGAAATGCGATCTTCAGTCCGTCTGTATTGCTGGCCAATCTGGTCACAACGACGACATACCAGTCCATCGGTGACCAGAATCGATTGCGTGATCAGGGACAGATTATCGTGCAGTCCAGCACTGTGCGTGATTCGCTGAACTTCGGTATCGATGTGGATGCTGCACCGCGTGGCGGTCTGAATCCGACACCGCATCCGGGTGTCCCTATAAATTCACAGGAAGAAAATACCGCTCGGCTTTCGACCGGCGTTGTCATTATGAACAACGTGATCGCCGGCAACGTTGCGGGTGGAGTCAACTTCAGTGGCGACACAGCAGGCAATCCGCTGGCAGCCGTGCCATATGGACGTATCGTGAACAATACGATTGTGGGCAGGCTCGGCAGTCCGCTTGGTGTCGGTATCAATGTGAACGAAAACGCCAGTCCAACACTGTTGAACAACATTCTGGCAGACCTTGCGACAGGCGTTCGGGTGGATGTCAGTTCTCAGAATCTGGGCACGACGATCGGGGCCACTTTGTATCGAGGTAACGGAACGGATTTCAACACTGGTATCGTGGGTGCTGGCACGTTCCCGATCTTCCTGAACGCTACGGATCCCTTGTTCGTGGATCAGGCCAACAACAATTACTATCCAGCACCGTTTGCTCAGTCGATTGACAGTTCGCTGAATTCGCTCGGTGATCGTGCAGACATTATTCGAGTCAAGGGACCGCTGGGTCTCGCGGGAACTCCGGCACCAGGTTCATCGACTTTGCCAGGTTCACCAATTCTGGCACCTGCGCTGGACGTCTTCGGCCAGCTTCGTGGTGACGATGATTTAGTGGCAACGCCTGCTGGTCAGGGTGGAAACGTCTTCATCGATCGCGGTGCGATTGATCGTGTTGACTTTTTCAGACCTCGGGCAGTTCTTTCCTTGCCGGAAGATCAGTCATTGATCGATGGCGATCCGATGGTGGATGCCGTATGGATTGACCAGCCGCAGACTCTGCGTCAGTTCCGAATTCGTCTGGACGACCAGGGGATCGGCGTTGATGGAGCTACCGTCTCGTCCAGCCAGTTTGTGCTCAAACGAACGGCAACGGATGGTATCACCGAAATCACACTTCTGGATGGCGTCGATTACACGTTCGTCTATGACGTCGTGACTCACGAAGCGATCTTCAATGCCGCGACATTCTTTGCAGATGCCGATACAGAAGCCCGATACAGCATCACGGTCGACAATAATCCAACCTCAACGAATGACACAGTCAACGGTATCCGTGATCAGGCCGGAAACTACTTGCAGGCGAATCAGCTCGATGGAACCACGCGATTTGACATCGTCCTGACTGATGGCGTAAACGATGCTCCGATTAACATAGTTCCCGGTAGTCAGACAACCCCGGAAGACGTACCGCTGGTGTTCAATGCGACGAACGGAAACCTGATTACTGTGTCCGACCAGGATGCTTATCTCGGCACGAACGTCCTTTCCGTGACCTTGACGGCGACCAATGGTAAGCTCACGCTGGGAACGATCCCACTGGGGTTGGTGTTTGGCCCCGGGAGCGACGGAACCGACGATGTGACGATGGAGTTCACCGGCAAGTTGCAGGATCTGAATCTCGCACTGGCGGGATTGACGTTCATGCCAGATCTCGATTTTGCGGGTCCAGCAAGCGTTTCTATTCTGACCAACGACCTTGGTCAGTTCAGCGGTCCAGCGGCAACATCGCTGCTGAATGTCATACCAATTACGGTGACACCAGTGAATGATCCTCCAGTGTTTACATTGGCGGGCAATCCAGCCGCTGTCAACGAAGACAGTCCGCTCATCACAGTTTCGGCGTTCATGACTGGTCAGGCTCCTGGCCCGGCCAATGAATCCTCGGAGACGATCACGGTGCAGACGACCGTCCTTTCCGTGGGTGGAACCGCGACCGGACGATGGAACATCAATAACTTCTTTGCCGTAGCACCTTCAATTGACCCTGTGACAGGCAATCTGACCTATCGCACGGCAACCGACGTCAATGGTACGGCAACGATCCGCGTCGTTCTGACCGACAATGGAGTTCCGGCCGCATCCAGCGTTCCTCAGACATTTGTAATCACGGTCAATGCTGTCAACGATATACCTGTCTTTACATCAACGACATCTGACGCCCGTGTGAACGGTAGTGGCAACATTACAACACTGGAGGACGCTGGTCTGCAGACGATCAACTATGTTGCGACATCTGCAGGAGCTCGTTCTACAGCTCTTGACGAAACTGGCCAGACACTGACATGGAGCCGCTCAGCACCGACAACAACTCAGGGTACGCTGGCGTTCAGTCAATTGACGGTCAACTCGACAACTGGTGTGATCACCTACAATACTCTGGCGGATACTCATGGAACCGCAACGTTTGTGCTGACTCTGACGGACAGCGGTTCCGGCGTTTCTCCAAACGTCAATCTTGCGACCAGGACGATCACAATCAACGTGACACCTGCCAACGACGCGCCGGTGGCTCGAACTGGAAGCTACGTTGTCGATGAACAATACGGCATTACGCTCAACGCCAGTGCAAGTTCCGACGTTGATACCTACTTCGTTAGCGGTACCGACAATTTCACTGACACTCTGCGTTATGCATGGGATCTTGACAACAACGGAACTTTCGAAACATCTTCGAATACGTCGCCCACATTGACACTCACCTGGGCTGATCTCGCCAATCTTGGCATCACGGCTCCTAGTTTGAACAACATCCAATTGCGAGTGACCGATTCGAGCGGTGCCGCGAACAACACAGGAACTGTCGGCGCGACTCTCACAACGTTGATTGTTGACTACGGTGATGCTCCAGATACCTTTGGCACACTAAGAACCAGCAACGGTGCGGCACATACGATTGCCAACGGGTTGTTCCTTGGTTCGACGGTGACCAAAGAAACGACGGGGCAGCCTTCGGCAGGTGCAAGTCTGGATACCGGCGACGATGGCGTTACATTCCCGACCAGTATTGAAACGACTTCTGGCCAGGCACTGCCTTCATTCGTTGATGTCATGGCTTCCAAGGCAGGCAGGCTTGATGTATGGCTGGACTTGAATGGAAACGGTGTGTTCGACGATGCGACTGAGCAACTAAATGCGGGAGCAAGTTACAATTTGGTTACCGGGACGAACCGTATCGGGTTTATGATTCCTGCGGGCTCAACCGTTG
>JANOZG010000858.1:0-1518 GCA_031429275.1 Planctomycetota bacterium | reverse complement strand
GGGTTTCCAGACTTATCCGGAAACGCAGCAGGACGGGTCTGGAGACCCGTCCTACATTTGGAATAGTTCCGGTCGGCGGAGCGACCGGTCTACGTGACTACACTTCCAGTATCAGCCGAGTTGGATCTTCGATCAGATCCTTCACGAGCTTCAGGAATGAAACTGCTTCGCGACCATCGACGACGCGATGATCGTATGTGAGTGCAAGATACATCATGGGCCGGATCACGACTTCGCCATTGAGCGCGATGGGCCGATCGAAGATGCCGTGCATTCCCAACACGCCGCTTTGAGGAGGATTCACGATGGGTGTCGATAGCAGAGATCCGTACACGCCACCATTGGTAATCGTGAAAGTGCCGCCTTCGAGTTCTTCCAGTGTAATCTGGTTGTTCTTGGCGCGACCTGCCAATTCGATGATGGCAAGTTCAATGTCGGCGAAACTCATGTTTTCGGCGTTGCGCAGAACGGGCACGACAAGACCTTTGCCGCCACCGATCGCGATACCCACATCGCAATAATTGAAGTAAGTCAATTCGCGACCGTGCATCTGAGCATTCAGTTGCGGGAACTGCTGCAAACCAGAAACGACAGCGCGCACGAAGAACGACATGAAGCCCAGCTTCGCGCCGTACTTCTTTTCGAACACGTCTTTGTAGGATTCACGTAACTTCTTGACAGCCGACATATCGACTTCATTGAATGTGGTCAGCAACGCGGCAGTCTGTTGAGCTTCCACGAGACGTTTGGCGATTGTCTGGCGAATCGGGCTGAGCGGTACTTTGCGCGTCTCGCGAATTCCACCAACACGTACGGGAGCCGACGGTGACTGCACCGTTCGTATCACGTCTTCTTTCAGAACACGGCCGCCTGGGCCGGTGCCCTGAACTGACCCCGCAGGCAACTTATTATCAGCCATCATTCGTTCGGCGGCTGGCATCACATGTCCGCCAGCTTTAGCATCGGTCGATGGCTTTGATACCGGAGCAGTTGGAGCTGTTGCCGGAGCACTGCCCGCCGGCTTCTCCGCTTGCTGCAAATACCCGATGACTTCACCGATCACTGCCGATTCACCAGCATTCTTCAAGATTCTGCTGATGATGCCACCTGCCTGAGCAGGAATATCAAAGGTCGCTTTGTCAGTTTCGAGCCCCACAACTTTTGCGTCTGCGGCAACATAACCACCTTCTTTGACGTACCATTCACCTACGAATGCTTCGGAGATGGATTCGCCTAACGAAGGAACTTTGATTTCAATTTCCTGAGTGCTCATACGAGTTCAAATGCCTGCTTCAGAATGTTTTGCTGTTCGATCTTATGACTGGTTGCGGAACCTGTCGCCGGGCTGGCAGCCTCGGGACGGCAGACTCCACGATACGGGTACTGTTCCAGCAATCGTTCGCCGAAACGAGTTCTCAAAAATCCCCATGCTCCCATGTTGCGAGGTTCTTCCTGAACCCAGAACACTTGAGCCTTGCGGCAATACTTCGACAATTCAGCTTCAAGTGCCTTTGCGGG
>JANOZG010000857.1:0-3970 GCA_031429275.1 Planctomycetota bacterium | reverse complement strand
GCGAAAACCCCAACAGCTGCTCCTGTAGCGACAGCAAACAATCTGGTTGCTAACCACGAGTGGTTTAGTGGCGATTGGAATGGACAAGTTGTTCGGAGCAAAGAAGTTCGGATTTCACCAACAGCCAGTGTTGATTCTGTAATCCACGGCGATACTTCCAAAACTTCGGCACTTCAGAACTGTTCGGGTGAGATGCAATCAACAGAGGCGTCGACGAAATCAGTCAAACAAGAGCTGTCCGCAGTCAGTGTCGAGGTGAACAAAACTTCGAAGATAGAAAACACGTCAGCCAATGCTGATATCATTGCCAATGGGGACTCTGTTTTAAGCCCAAACGAAGACCAGACTGCGACCTCGGCTCTCGAAGATCTACTGCAGAATCGACTTCCGGTCGATCTCTGCGACGCGCAGTTGCCATTACGAATCGCCTTGTTCGGAACTCCCACAGGACCTCGTCGACTGCGCATCGATGCTGCTCATAAGACAGTGCCATCTCCGCACGTAAATCTGACCGCAGAAAAGCGAAGAGAACAGCAAGTCACTGAAGCTGCCTCATCATCGACGAATCAAGCCAAGGCAGACTCATCTGGCGGTCTGGATCGGGCGCTTCATTTCTTGCAGGAACGGACTGAATCATGATCTGTGCCATCGACTTTGGTTGCTCTCGAATTCGGTCTGTCTATCGCAATCCTGAGACACCTGATCGACTGACAATGTACTCGGAGCGGTCGGAGTACACGCTGCTCAGAAACACGGAGCAGCATCGCCGTGCCCTTGAGGCGGAACAAGTGCCACACGCGGACTGCGGTGAGACACTTGTCGTGTTCGGTAACAACGCTGCGAAAGCACAGTGGCTTAGCCGCGTGCCTCGGACTGCTTTGCTGACGGACGGACACGTCCCATCAGACGACGCTCCTGCACGGCAGATGTTGAATCTTTTGACCGAATCAATCATGCCGAAAAGCACCGGCAAGAACGACATTTGCGTGTTGACAATTCCCGGCGTTCGTGACGGATCGGGTCAGGCCAACAGGAATGAGGCATTTCTTTGTCATCTTGTGCAGATGCGCGGCTATACGCCACTTGTGGTCAACTCAGCTGAAGCAGCACTGTTGTCGACTTGCAGCGACGCCGCGTTCACGGGCGTGAGCATCGTCGTTGGTGCTGAAACAACAGCCGTTTGCGTTGCTCGACTGGGAGTCGTCCTGGCATCCGAAGCGATCGAAGTGGGCGGCAACTGGATTGATTCAGAGATGTGTCGACAGTTTAAAGTCCAAATGTATGACGAGACTGGCAACGCCTATCTGGATCTTGAGAGTATCCGTCAGTGGAAAATCGACACGTCGCCAAATCTGATCAACGCGCACGGTGATCGTGAACGACAGCTGTCTCGGCTATACTGGGTTGTTCAGGAACGCATTGTTCGATTAATCAGAGAGCTGACCGCCAAATCGTCGGTACGAGCATCGCTGAATAATCAACGGCTTTCTGTCATGACAGCCGGTGGTGCCGTTAAGGTCAGCGGCTTCGCGGATCTTCTGACCGAACAATTGATTCAACATGACATTGCTGATCAGATTCTGTCAGTCAGAGTTGCTTCAGATCCTGAAACAGCCGTATTGCGCGGTGCCTTGATCTATGGGGAACTGGAATCGAGCGGATTCCAATCAGAGGCAGCGTAAGTTCACTCGAATCGGGATTCTCGCCATCCTCTGGGCAAAAACAGCGTTCCTTGCACGGAGCGTAAATCCACTCTGGCACGTTGGTCGTTGCAGCCCGTCGATCCGGCCTAAGCTGTTTTACGCAGCGAAACTCGTGAAGAGTTTCAGATTCCCCCGCAAGAAAGGCTGCCCGAACGTCTCGGCGACCTTTGCTACGCTTAAAGTCCATGTCATTGCGACTACAGCCGATCAAGTGCTCGCACATAATCGACTTCAATTCTAGAGATGTCTCCGAAGACATTCTGGAAGTCTTCCAGTCGTTGCTCTGCGGTATACGTCACCAGTGGATCACGCTCGCTGACAACTTTCAAATACCGGGAAAACATGCGAGCTCGGGCCGGATTCTCGGTGAGAAACCATGTGACTCCCCATGATGTGCTGTACGCATCAAGCGTCTGCCTGCTGAACATGTCATCGGAAGCGATCATTTTGGCAAGATCGCCAGGCTGTCGACGTTGAACATACTCGGCCCTGAACCACTCCAGCCGTTCGACGTTTATGCGGCTCGAAGGTTCCTTTGAGTTCATGCGACTTCTCATCCCGGGAGCTTCAAGTACGGTCGCCATACCTTCCAGAACCCACCCCGGCGTTCCACCGATCCTGGAGTGAATACCAATATTGAAGCCGACCTGATGCGTTGCTTCATGAATGATTGTGTCAGCCGTTTCGCCCGCGACCGTTGATGCTGAAGCAGCGATAATCGCTGATTGCGGCATTGCAGGATCTGTCACTGGCATCGTCTGAGTTGACTGAAACACGTCAGGACGATCGTACATGGCAATACGATTCGTCTTCAGTGAGTAATAGCCTCGCAGACCATCCCCCCATACCATCTGATCGTCCTCGCAGTATTTCTTGAACGCTGCTTGATCTTTCAGCACCAAGGCAACCAATGGCGTCACTGGCTTGGAAGTTTTAAAACCCCGCAGTGAGTAAAACGATTCCACCTGGTTGAAAATGTTTTCGAACAATTCGGCATAGCTTTGGCTGCGACCACGTGCACCGCAGACTACATAGTGCTTCGATGTAGCGACTTCGTATTCTGATCCGAATTTCGCCTGCAGCATTCGACGGAATTCATTTTGTGAGGCTGGGCGAAAGCTTTCAGCGACGACACTAAAACTCTTCAGGTTGCTGATTGGCAATTGAGCCTGTCGACCAAACTGATCAACGATAAAACATTCGGACGACGATTTTGCGACAATCATCCCCGTATAAGTTTGCAACTCGTCCGAGACTTGTATCAAGCGTGAACTGTCGCCCGCTGCGGCGATTGCTGCAATTGCCACAGCGGTGACGCATGCCGTCAGGGCGCGGAGTCCACGCTGTCGAGCGATGTTGAATCCATCCAGAATCAGTTTAGCGGAAGGGAGCATTTGAAGTGGGCTCAGTGAAGTTTTGGAGTTCACAACGTGAATGGCCTGGCGAACATGAAAGACGGCCAAACCTTCGATTAGCCATCGCCTCGTAAGAGTCGAAAGCCGCCCAAGCATCGCTCCCGAATTTACATCGGGTGGCAAAAAGCCTGGCGAAAACGCACAAGTGTAGCAGGCTGCCGCTGGTCGGTCCGAATTTCAACCTGTGGCAGCAACAGTTTGATGCGAGAAGGCAACATCAACTCAAAAGCGTTGCCGATCGACTTCGATGATTGATGATTTTTTTCGTCATGATGATGCCCGAAAGCAACATCCGGCCAGGATGATGCGTTCCGGCAACGTTACCCTGTTTTTGCGCCGAATTGTAGGCCGTTTTAGCAGGTGAACGGATGGCGTAAACGAGATTTTTCGCGGGAAATTCGCGGTGAGCAGTTCACATTCCTCGTAGACAGAATCGATGACGGCTATATTCCCGCCGTTGTAAATTGTTCGATTCTTTGACTCTTCAATTTGATCGCGTTCCATGAAGATCCATGAATATCAGGCCAAACAGCTGTTTCGAGCGGCTGGCGTGGCAGTGCCCCAGGGAATTGTGGCAACTTCCTCTGAAGAAGCCGCAAAGGCTTTTGAGACTCTTGGCGGCCCAATTGCGGTTGTCAAATCGCAAATTCACGCCGGTGGCCGAGGCAAAGGTACCTTTAAAGAACAACCAAAGCAGCGCGGCGTTGTGCTTGTGAAATCGGCCGCTGAAGCCGCCGATAACGCTGAACGCATGCTCGGGAATACACTTGTCACCATACAAACGGGTGATGAAGGCAAGCGAGTCAACACGCTGTTCGTTGAGCAAGGATTGAAGATTGCCCGAGAACTCTA
>JANOZG010000856.1:0-9023 GCA_031429275.1 Planctomycetota bacterium | reverse complement strand
GTGGAGGCCGACATTCCTGCTGGCTCCGGCGAAGACAGTTTCAATCAGTTGCCTTTCATCAAGGGCGAATCCGCCAGTGCGCGTGATACGGTGGTTCACAACACGAACGCGAATGGTTATGCTCTTCGACATGGCGACTGGGTCCTCATCGCCACAAAGACCGGCGGTGTCAGCAAAGTGCCGGAGTGGTTCGATCAGGCAAATGGCTATTCAAAGAATACGCTTCCCGGCGAGCTGTACAATCTCCGCGACGACCTTTCGCAGCACCATAATCTGTACGCCCAACAGCCTCAGAAAGTTCAGGAACTCTCGGGACTTCTGGAACAGATCCGTGCGAAGGGACAGGTGCGGTAGTTCTCACATCTTTTGTTTGTACTTATTAGTCGTCCCATCGCGTTTCGATATTGGAACCTTCTCATGCTTTATCGATCGATCTTGTTGGCCGCTGTTGTCTTGTTCTCTGGTCAAACTGTGAAAGCGTTTCAGGGGCCTGGTCTCACCGGTGGCACTGTCTCCACAGATGGCACATGGCATCCAGTGACCGCTGTACTTGGCGGACAGGAATTTCCTAAGGCTGTGCTTGACAGCATCGTGCTCAAAATCACTGGTGATCAATATGCAGTGACCGTGAATGGCACACCGGACAAAGGAACCTGCGTCGTCGATGGTGCGACCATTCCACATCGGATGACGATCACGGGAAAAGTTGGGCCCAATCAAGGCAAGACGCTGCTGGCGATCTTCGAAGTCACGGACAATGCGATCCTGCGAGTCTGCTACGACCTCACGGGCAAGGAGTTTCCAAAAGAATTTAAAGCTCCTGACGGGACGATGCTTTATCTGGTGGAGTATCGCAAAGAGCTTCCGGCCGGTGCCGAACTTTCAGGCCACGTCCTGAGTGTTCCCGATAGCGACGTGATTGAACTGCAGACACAAGAAAAAAAGACGTTTCGAATTCGTCTGAACGGCGTCGATGCTCCTGAAATGGACCAGCCGTTTGGCATGAAATCGAAGGAACTGCTCACCAGCCTTGTCAGTGAAAAGACCGTGCGAGTCGTCACGCAGGGTGAAGACCGAACTGGCCAGATCATCGGTGACGTTTACTTCAAACGCGACAAGTCAGCAGCGACCGACGAGGATGCTCATTTGAACGCACACATGGTTGCAAATGGTCTTGCATGGCATTTCGTCCGTTTTGCTCCGGACAACAAGACACTGGCCGAAAGTGAAAAGCAGGCCCGCGAAAAGAAAGCCGGGCTCTGGTCCGAAGCTGATCCAGTCGCCCCCTGGGACTGGCGCCGCCAGCAGGCAGAAAAACAAAAAGAGCCAAAGTAGAATGTTCGAGTCCAGGCTGAGAGGCTCTATGAAGAAAGTAATCGTTATTGTCGTGGGTCTTGCGATTGTCGGCGCGATATTCCTGTTGTTTGGCGGCGACCCAGGGATCAGCGCGCTACCAGAGGAAGAGGTGGACGTCACGAAGGTCGTCGAAGGATTGACGTTCAAAGTGATGCTGGATGGGAAGGTGTATCGAGTCGAGGATCAAACGGGACTCTGGCACTATCACGATACTGTGTACGACCCAGTCGCAATGGAAGCAGCCTTTCAGCGGGAAGGCGAAACCGTTTATCGATGCGATCCTGAAAGCAGTCAACGCCTTGCAGTGCGGCGACAGTTTCGCGAAGACTTCGAAGGGCTGTCGCTCGGAAGTGCTGGTTTGCGTCAGTTGATCGGGCCCGATCGAGGCTGGGGCAGTCTTACTCTGCAGTCCCCGATATCACCATCGGTTCAAGACTATGTCGCTCTGCGAGCTCGTATACTGGATCAGGGAGCGGAATTTGAGGACGCGGTCGTGGCACCGGATGATCGGCGATTCCATGGCGGCAAGATGTCACTTTCGTGTCGAGCACCGGCAAAACCTTCGCACATGATCACGTGCAAATCATCGATCTCGACACCTCTGATGTACTTCCGAAAGGACGACGATTTTTGGTTTCGCGGCTGGTTTTATGCGGAATCCAGTCGCCCTTCGTCATTGATGGATCTGGAGTGCGAATGGCTCCAGCACCACGGCGGCATTCGAGTGTTCATAGATGAAGAAGGATTTCTGCTGGTCGAACTGAAGGCTCTGGACAAACCGAAGTATCGACAATCGGCCAACGTAGCGACGCCGTTTCCAATGAATCAGTGGGTGCAAGTTCAGTGTCACTTCCACTTGTCTGATGACGAACGGGGAGTCATTCAGCTTTGGCAGGACAACCACTTGCTCATTGACACTCACGGCGTGACATTGCCGTTGCCACGAGTCATCTACAGTTCACTCGAAATCGGCATCTCATCGCACAGCTACGGAGACAAAGAAGCTGTACTGTCGGTCGATGATATCGAAGTTTCAGACCGGCCATTTGCGCCACCATAGTTAGTATCCGCATTTTCGTGTTTGAGCGGCATTGATCTCTTCGGACAGAATCGCTGCAATGCGGCAATTCGACTCTTCATCCCGCGACCAGCCCATTGCAACGAACCTCCTGTGACCGAATCGATATCGAACAATCAGGCATCATTCACCGAAGACCGTATTCACAGCGTCATAGGTTCCGAAGGAATCAGCAGGATGGTGGCAGCGTTCTACAAGCAGGTCCCAGATGATGACATTCTGAGGCCGATGTATCCGCCTGATGATCTGGCTGGTGCGGAAGAACGGTTGCGACAGTTTTTGATCTTTCGCTTCGGCGGACCACAGGACTATTTACAGCACCGGGGCCATCCGAAACTCCGCCTGAGACACGCACCCTTCGCCATCGATCAAAACGCTCGCGACCGCTGGATGCAACTCATGAACAACGCCATCACTGAGTGCCGCTTCCGTGAAGAAGTCTCCACACTCCTCCGGTCATTCCTTGGCAACGTCGCAACTTTCCTGATGAACCGATGAATGCTCTGCAGTCTCCGCAACGACATATTGCAGAAGCATATTCTCGCCCCCGAACAGCCAGCAGAGTTCAAAAACACTCAATGCTTCTGGAACGAACCAAAGTCACGGGGTAAGTGCGTTAAGCTGGGTTCAGAAGGGCAATTCCAGAATTCATCTGTTACAATGTCACGCGATCGGTGTTATGGCGATTAAAGAACAGAACATAGAGATGGCCAGAAAATCAAACAGTAAGTCAGAAAAGAAAGAGTCCTCAACTGCAGGGATCTCACGGCGAAAAACGTTTTCGGCCGCAGCCGTGCGGATGCTTGGCAAGGTGCATGACACAAAGATCGCGCGTGAATTCAACATCCCACGCGCGGAGGTGTCGGTAGAACGCAACAGACGTGGTATTCCACCTTTTGATCGCGTTGATTGGTCACCAGACAAGATTCGGCTCTTGGGGAAAAAATCGGACAGCCAGATCGCGAAGATGTTTGGAATCACCCCCACCAGCGTTTACAAGAAACGTACGATGCTGGGAATTCCGCCATACGGCCGCTCCCTGGCAGAGTCGCGATACAATTGGCGACCTGCTGACATCAAAAAGCTGGGGGCGATGCCAGACTTAAAACTGGCAAAAGAGTTGGGAACAACCATCAATGTTGTCATCGCAAAGCGTCAGTCTCTGGGCTTATCGACATCTGGATTGCCATTAAAATCCAGAAGACCCTGGACGAAAAAAGAACTCGCCATGCTCGGGCGCCTTCCCGATGCGAAAGTCGCAGAAGCGACTGGCCGTGGTCGTCGTCATATTCGTAGCAAAAGAGAGTCGCTCGGTATCCCTCCAAGTCAGAAACAGTTCATCGGACCGTGGACGAAGAAGATGGTGTCACAGCTTGGGAAAGCACCAGACACGGAAGTGGCGAAAAACCTTGGTGTCAATACAGCCTCGGTCGCACTTCAACGCGCTCGGCGGGGTGTTGCGGCGTTTCGTGACAACGGCTGAGTGTGATCCGGAATTCAGTAGGTTCGATCTGCCGGGCTGAACTCTCGCCACAAGGCGAACCATCAGACGAACATTCGCTCAATCACATCGCTCTTCCTTCAATCAGCCCGACTTCATTCTAGGTCGCGACGAATCGCAACATCTTTTCCGGGAGAAAAGACGTACTCTAGCAACTGTCCGTGACTACTCCCGACAGCAGATGGTCCCGGCGGACGTGAGCAAAACCACGCTCGATTTCGGAATCATGGCTTGCGGCACGGCGTTTGGATTGTGACAATGACTAGCCCCGTACCCTCTTGCCCGCCCGCTAATCCTCGCCACAGAACTCAGGCTCGCCGCTTATGCTGCCGTCGCTTAGCAGAAACTTTCGCAGTTGCTTCATGCGCGAACATGCTCCGTTTGTTCTTGCCTGTCTGGTCGCATTCGTTGTTCCCGAAGCAAGCATCATCGCGGCGGAGTTGTTGCCGGCAGAATCGAATGTTGCCGACGTCGTTGATCACTACATCCGAGAAGGACTCCTGCAGAAGGGTGTTGCGGCCTTGCAGCCGGCGGATCCGCTGACGCTCCTTCGTCGTACGACGCTGGACCTTGCCGGTCGGATTCCCACGGCCGCGGAACGTCAATGGTATCTTGGATTGCCGGAATCTGATCGACGTCGGCAGATGGTGGATCGGCTGATGCAGTTGCCGGATTTCGATTTTCATCATCGCAACTGGCTCGACGAAACGCTGCTTCCCAATCAGCCTTATAACGATGAGTTCCGAAATTATTTGCTGACGGCCGTGCAGGCTCGCCGCTCGTGGGACACGATGTTTCGGGAAATCATGAAAGCCGCGCCGACAGATGGACCTGAAAAAGGAGTGTCACATTTTCTGCGAAGCCGCGTCCGTCAACTGGATGATCTGACAAACGACACGGCCGTCCTGTTTTTTGGTGTCAACGTGAGTTGTGCAAAATGCCACGATCATCCGCTGGTTGCGGATTGGAAACAGGATCACTTCTATGGCATGCAGGCATTCTTTCAACGCACCTATTCGACTCGGAAGGCGAATACCGTTGCCGAACGTCCATTCGGCGAAGTGAAGTTTGCGACCGTCGCTGGCGAAAGCAAGACGGCGACGTTTATGTTTTTGACGGGCGAATCAATCCCCGATCGAACTCCACAGATGCAGGACGAAGAAAAGAAGAGCCTGGAAGAACGAGTTCGCAAGCTGGAAAACGAAGACGCTGAAGCAGAACTTTTTGTGCCCGACTTTCGGCCTCGTGATGAACTTGTGGAACTTGCGTTGCGGGATCACAAGGATCACTTCTTTGCTCGTAACATTGTGAATCGCCTCTGGGCCAGAATGCTGGGAACCGGGCTTGTCAGTCCGCTCGATCAGATGCACAGCGAAAATCCGCCGAGTCATCCGGAGCTTCTTGACTGGCTGACCAACGACCTGATCAGCCACGGCTACGATCTGCGACGTCTCATTCAGGGAATTGCCATGAGCGAAGCGTACGGGCGTTCCAGCGAATGGACTTCGGAATCAGAACCACCGCCGGATCAGACGTTTGCCTTGGCAAAGACGAAGCCGCTGACCCCACGACAGCTTGCAGCCTCGCTGCATGTTGCCGTTAGAAATCCAGAACAATGGCCGGCACTGGATCAGTCTGATGAATGGCTGAAACGTCGGACAGAGCTGGAGAATCAGGCCAATGGCTGGGTGCGTGAGTTCGAGCAGCCGACGGAGAATTTTCAAATCGCTGTCGATGAAGCACTATTCTTCAGCAACAACGATCGCATCCAGAATGATTTGTTGCGTGACTCAGATGATCGATTGCCGGGCTTCCTGAAGAAGATTGAAGATCAGCAAAAAGTCATCGAACAACTCTGGCTGACGGTGCTGAATCGTTCGCCATGGATTGAAGATGTTGAATCAGCGAACGCATGGCTGGATCGAGATCCCGAAACGAAAGATGAGTCCCGAAGACAACTTATGTGGGCATTGCTTGCTGGCCCGGAGTTTCGGTTTAATCATTGAACGCATGGTGATAGCTCTTTAACGCTCGGAATCCAAAGGCACGCGACCTATGAATAACCAAATCTTCTCTCGACGAGGATTCATGTCCAACGGCACATTGCGTGCTGCCGCAACTGCGGGTGTCATCGGCGGATTCTCTGCCGACATGGGACAGATCAACGTGCTGCGATCCGAAGAAGTCGCCCAGCAACTGCGAAAGCAGGACAAGCGAGTCATTCTGTTGTGGCTGGCCGGTGGTGCCAGTCAGTTCGAAACATGGGACCCAAAGCCTGGCGCAAGAACCGGCGGACCGTTTCGCGCCGTTCAGACGAATGCGACTGGCGTCCATATCAGCGAACTGTTGCCTGAACTCTCACAGCGCATGCAGCATACGGCCATCATTCGATCGTTAAATACAAAGATCGCCGATCATGGCGGTGGTGCAGACCTGATGGAATCCGGCCGAATCAAAGATCCGGGTTTGCTCTATCCGGATCTTGGAGCCGTGGTCGCACGCGAACTGGGACGGCTGGACAGCAAAGTACCGGATTACGTTTCGCTCTATACGGAAACAGAAGGCCGTCGCAAGGGAACGAGCGGCTTCCTTGGATCGCGGTATGCTCCGATGTTTCTGTCCGAGAGCATGATTCCGCCCAACATCGCGAGGCTGGAGGCGGTTTCTGAAATCGATCATAAGGACCGCGAAGCGCTGCGTGACGCTCTGGGCCGTCGATTTGCGAACACGCGTCGAAACCATTCGGTCGATAGCCAGAATTCTGCGTATCAGCGAGTGAATGGGCTAATGGCCAGCGCGGAACTGTTTGATATTACGAAGGAACCTGCTGAAGTTCAGGCTCGTTATGGGCCTACGCAGTTTGGTCATCAATGCCTGATTGCCCGACGACTGATCGAAGCCGGCGTTCCGTTCGTCAAGGTCGCTCGAGCGTGGTGGGATAGCCACGGGCAGAACTTCGAGACTCATCAGGAACTCTGCGCGGATCTGGATCATTCGATGTCCGTGCTGCTGGATGATCTTGAGCAGCGCGGCCTTCTGAAGAATACGCTGGTGATCACGCTTGGTGAATTCGGCCGCACGCCACAGATCAATGCGAGTCTGGGACGCGATCATTTCGCGAGCGCATGGAGCTGCAGCTTGTCGGGCATGGGTATCCGCGGCGGCGTGGCTTATGGCAAGACAGATCCTGAAGGCCACAAAGTGATCGAAGGTGAAACGTCCGCCGCAGATTTGTTTGCGACGGTACTGACTGCGTTGGGAATCGATCATAAGCAAGAATACATGGTGGGAGCCCGCCCCGTGCCGCTGGCAGATTTCGGATCAAAGCCGATTGCTGAAGTCCTGAGTTAAGGCGAGCGGTGCGGCGTCAGCCCACCGGTACAACTGCGTCTTCTGGCGTTATTGATAGAACCACAGGGTCACAAGCAACATCTTGAATCGCAATGTACCGGCAAGCTGACGCATGCCGCTCGCCGAGATCGACAAAACGGAAACCAGACAATGGACGAAACTACAACATCACTACCGAATGCCGTCAAAGTCAGCAAGACATTTTCACTGCCCGGCATTGCATTCTGTCTTGCCGCAGACCGGACGTCGCCAGTTATCTATACGGGGCTTTCGGATTTCTCAATTCACAAGGCCGACGTTTCTGCGGAAAAAATCGCCGCTGCGGCTTGGGGAAGTGGCTCGCATAGCAGCTATGTGATGGGACTTGTAGAATGTGGCGAGATCCTGGTGTCCGGCGGTTATGACTGTTCGATGATGTGGTGGAACAAGGTAAGTGGCGAGATCATTCGCACGGTCGCAGACGCTCACGGTCGCTGGATTCGCATGCTGGCCGCCAGTCCTGATGGGACTCGTGTTGTCAGTGTCGCCGACGACATGCAGACAAAACTTTGGGATGCTGCAACGGGCGAATGCCTCGCGACCTGGGGCGACTACGAAGTGAAGACGCCGCACGGTTTTCCATCGATGCTGTACGCTGTCACGTACTCACCGGACGGCAAGTGGATCGCGACTGGTGATCGCACAGGTCGTGTTTTGATCCGCGATGCCGCAACTGGACAAATCGCAGCGACTCTTGAAACACCCGTGATGTATACGTGGGATCCGAAAGCTCGTCGCCATTCGATCGGCGGAATTCGTTCGCTGGCGTTTTCCAATGACTCGCAGCAGTTGGCCGTGGGAGGCATGGGAAAAGTTGGAAACATCGACCATCTAGAGGGCATGTCGCGCTTCGAAGTCTTCAACTGGCAGACCAGCGAGCGGCGCTTCGAAATCGAGGACAGTAAGCACAAGGGCCTTGTTGAGAGCCTTCAATTCGGTCCAGGCGATGCATATCTCATCGCAGCCGGAGGCGACCAAAGTGGATTCGTCAGCGCTTACAATATGCAGGATGGAAAGCTGCTGGCTCAGGACAAAGCGCCGATGCATGTCCATGATTTCGAACTCGCAACAGATGGCCGCTCGCTCATCGCTGTCGGGCACCAGCAAGGCGCGGTGATTGAACTGTTCGCATAGTCTGGAGAACAACGACTGCCACTATTCTCACCCAACCTTAACGCAACCTGAATTCTTCAGAATCGTTGCTTGATGTTGTCGATGTCACCGCGTTTAACCATGTAGTGGTCATAAATCGTGTGATTTCAACTTGGGAGAATGTCATGTCAAATCTCTTCAAAAAGCCGACGCGCCGCAATCGTTCTGGATCATGGCGTGCGGGAACGTCGGCTGCTTCAGAACTGGCTGAAGAACGAGTTCTATTGTCGGCCGGTGCTGTCAACGGCACCGGAAATAACCTTGAGAATCCCGAATGGGGCAGCGCTGGCGAAGATCTGTTGAGACTCGCTAAAGCACAATATGCCGATGCCATTTCTTCAGTCGGTGGCGAAGACCGTCCGAGTGCTCGATTGATCAGCAATACAGTGTCCGATAGCGGCAGCGGCGATGTGATCAGCGATCGCATGCTGTCAGCGATGATCTATGCATGGGGACAGTTTATTGATCACGATATGACCTCGACTGTGTCCGGTAAGACGGAAGTGATGTCGATACCTATTCCGACTGGCGATCCATCATTTGATC
>JANOZG010000855.1:0-8231 GCA_031429275.1 Planctomycetota bacterium | reverse complement strand
AAAAAACGTGTCCCGGCGTTTCGCATCATGACGGATAAGGTGCTACTGGGAATCGATGCGTCTCGACCTGAAAACGAGACGGCTCTGCTGGCGGTCGATGGTGCTGGACCGTCGCTGGTTAAGAAGCATGGGGAGAAGATTTTTGAAATCGTTCGCGACGCCTGACCGCAGCAATCACGCCAGTCTTCCCTGTCGCACATTGGACAGTTCGAATGCATGTACAGGTGATCGAGTGGGCAGTTTAAGCATCCAATGCACGCAACGTCCCAATCGTTCAGCAAGTGAACGGCGGTCGATTGTGGCAGCGATCTTTTGAAGCCACTCGCCAGCCAATCCAACAGAATAATGAGTCTCTCGCTTCATGTTCTATGAGACGCATGAGCCAATCTGACGTTCAAAGCTTCTCTGCAGTCTCAACTTGGGTAAATCCAAAATACTCGCACCGGACGAACCAGACGGCAATCGATACACTGCATTTTGTGGATGCGATTGAATCGTCATTAAGAGATTTGTCGCAGAACGATGCAAATCGTGATGTCACTTCGTGGCAGTCCGTCGCTCGTCAGAGAATTCATTAGAACCCGGGTCAAGGCGAGTCCGTGAAAACTGAACGGGGATGTTCTGAATGACATTTGGAATTGGGATCAAAGTCCGCGAAGGCATTGTCGCACTTGCGGACACAGAAATTGTCGTCGGAAGTGAAAGAGTCAGTAAACAAAAACTCGCGGCCTTGTATCACGCGAATGATTCTATGTTCGCCATGACAAGTGGACTTAGATCGGTACGAGACAAGTCATTGACGTATCTGAGCGAGCGACTCCGGCATCAGGTCGAGCCGCTCAATCGGCTGTTCCGTGTTGTCAACATGTTTGGCGAGGAACTGCGAAAAGTCCGGGAGGAAGATGGACCATCGCTTGCCAGAAGCAATATATCGTTCAATACCCATGCAATTATTGGAGGATGCTTAGCTGAAGATAGTTCGCCGCAGCTTTTCTATGTGTACCCGGAAGGCAATTGGATCGAAGCAGCACCGGATTCACCTTACTTCATTATCGGCCGCACAAGTTACGGCAAGCCAATTCTGGACAGGTTGCTGCGGTTTGACACTCCACTTCGTACTGCGATCGCATTGTCATTGCTCGCTTTTGACGCCACACGTGCAAGTGTGACCGATGTTGACTGCCCGATTGATATTGCTGTGATCCCAGAGGGAAATCGACATGCGACGTTTCATCGCTTCACGCAGAACGATATCTCAATGGTGACAGAGTGGTGGTCAGGAATGATGTCTGAAGCATTGACTGCGATGCCCATGCAATGGGCTGACGTACTGTTCAAGGATGGATAACGCCTGAAGGCTGGCCTTTTCGACGGTACCTGATTATCGACTTGCCTGAATTTACGGAACGACCGACTCTTGTTCTTTGTTTTCCTGTCTGAAAGGGTTTTTCCTGTGCAACAAATTGATGTCCGCTGTGATCTGACGTATCAGATCCGTCAGTCCACTATCTTTCTGTTTCAGATCGCCGCAGCGCAAACCGAACATCAACGGCTGATTGCTGGTCAGTTTTTCATCGAACCTCATTTGAATATTGAGATATGCCCAACTGGGATTGAGGGAAATCAGTTGCAGCGGATCGTCGTGGAGCCCTGTGAACTGCATTTCGGCTATCGAGCGACGGTTGAACTGTCACCAGATGTAGAAGTGCCGACCACAGTGGGGGAGTCAACAGCGTCGCAAATCCCGCCCGAAATACTCACGTATTTGAATCCAAGTCGTTATTGCGAGAGCGATTTGTTATCAAGATTCGCGTTTGAAGAATTCGGAAGTGTGCCGCGAGGGTTTAGTCGCGTCAAAGCGATCTGCGATTGGGTCAACTCTCATCTCGAATACACGCCAGGCAGCACAAATGCAACGACGACTGCCGCAGACGTCGTTTTGTCACGAACCGGTGTGTGTCGTGACTATGCGCATCTGGCGATCACTCTTTGCCGTGGAGTGGGAATTCCGGCGAGATACGTTGCTGGCTATGCTGTGGATCTGGACCCGCCGGACTTCCATGGTTTTTTTGAAGCATTTCTAGATGGGCAATGGTATCTGTTCGATCCGACCCGAATGGCTTCTGTTGGTGGTTTTGTCCGAATCGGTGTCGGGCGAGATGCTGCAGATGCATCATTCGCAACGCTGATTGGCGCTGCATTGATGACGCAGAAGGTAGTGCAGGCCACAAAATCCACAAATGAAAACACCGCCAGCATCGTTGATATTTCACAATCGGCGGTATCGACCGCGTGACATGAGTAAAGCAACGGATTCAGTGACAGGTGATTTCCCGCGACACAGTCATTTCCTGTTGTTCAACGTTTGATTGCAGCCACGTGCAACACTGACAGTCTGCGAAAGATTGCCGATCATCGAGCCTTGCTTGTTGAAGGCCGGAAGACAGGCGACGCTTCGAGCGAGAAGATCACAACTTCCTCACCAGTGACCGTACTGATGTCGTGGTGCATGCTGATCGGCCTGCAGCCTGTCGTGTCGCCAATCAGCGTTTCCAGTGCTGGTCTGGCGATCTCGATCAGTTGTGTTCTGACCTGTTTCAGCAGATCACGGCCTTTCTCTGCGGGAAGTGTCGTCACCAAATGCTGCTCGGCGGCCGTTAAAACTCCCTGCAGACGAACGATCAAGAGATCGCCGACCAGATGCGCGCGGATGTCTTTTGGACCTCGTCCCATAAAATTGTGCTCGAACCGCGACATTCCTTCGCAAACGGCAGCTTCAATTTCGCCTTGTGTCTTAATACACCATCTCCTGTCGGGTCGAGCCTTTATGGAATGCAAAGCACCCACATTTCTTCGTGGCTTTACGAATGACGCGGGGAACGATACTCGATCGTGCCACTCGTTTGAACTGAAACGACGTTTCTGGTCTGGCGGGGTGCAGTCTCCGATTTCGGTGTCAGCGAATTAAAAATTGGTTTTCGGGAGAGCGAGGCTCCTGCCAAGCCTTGAAGTTCCCCAGAAGTGGTAGGCGTGCTACGCGAAAAGCTTTCTCTCCAGCTGCACCAAAGTCTGGAGATGCGGGAGCAGCGCGGAGCTGTGGCCAGAATCCAGTCCATCAAGTACGACAACGGCAAAGAAACGCCGCAGGCGTCCACGGCTGTGCCGTCGACAGGGTTTGAATACAGCTCCACATGGACCTTTGCAGGGACAGTCGAACACTGGGGCCACATTCACGAACGCCAGAATCGATTCGACGCTGTTTTCACGATCGAGCCCCGCGACGGAAACGGAAAATTACACCGCATGGATATCTCGAGCCAGCAACAAGTCACCGCAAAGACGCGGCTGCGATAAGCCGCGTCTGGCATCCGGTAATGTCGCGTTTTAAGTTCAGGCAAACGGCATGTAGTTTCCAGGACCACACTCGTCGCTGCTGACGCATTGTCCGCCAAACTGCTTCGCAGCCTGCGGCGTGCCTGGTCTCACAGAGTCGCAGGATCTCGCCGCGCGGGTGACATTTGCTGCTGTGCTTTAACAGAGTCCTGCGGCTGCCATCTGAAAATGGGCAGAAAATCGAACGGAATGAAGGTATCGGACGGACGCGCAGCGTATATTGGGGGCTTTTCGTTTTGTGATTCCGTTCGTGATCGTCAAAGTGCAACTCGGAGACATCCTATGAAAGTCCTGGTCGCGGACGATGATTCGGTTTCCCGTCGATTGCTGCAGAACTATCTGCAGAAATGGGGATATGAGGTTTCCGTTGCGACAAACGGTGCCGAGGCCTGGCGGATGTTTGAGCAGGATGATTTCCAGATGGTCATCAGCGACTGGATGATGCCGGAACTTGACGGGTTGGACCTGATCCGGCGGATCCGCCAGCATCGTCTGGATCATTACATTTACACGATTCTTCTGACTTCGCGATCTCAGAAGGATGACTTTGTGGCCGGAATGGATGCCGGGGCTGACGATTTTGTAAGCAAGCCATTTGACCACGATGAACTTCATGTTCGCCTGCGAGCGGGCGAGAGAATTGTGAATCTGGAACTGGCGCTGAAGAAGAAATACCAGGCGTTGCATGATGCTCTGACCGCGAACCGGCCGATCGACAATGCTGCCGCAGGCTGAAGAAACGTTTTTGTGAGGCTGTTTCATGCTGATCGAGGGACAAACTTCGCCGCCTGAATTGCGGGACACGCGCCAAAAGGCGCTGCAGATTAATCTCGAATCGCGGCGGTACGGCACGTTCGCGGAGATCGGAGCCGGGCAGGAAGTCGTTCGCTGGTTTTTTCGCGTAGGGGGAGCGTCGGGTACAATCGCAAAGAGCATCTCCGCCTACGACATGACGGTCAGTGATGCCTACTACGGTCCGTGTGAGCGTTATGTCTGCCGACAACGACTCCAGAGTATGCTGGATTACGAATTTTCACAGAATCTGAGTCAGCTCAGCGAAACACGCGGTGCAACGACGGCGTTTTTTGCTTTTGCCGACACCGTCTCTGCTCGCAATTTCAAAGGCACGAACGAATGCCACGGCTGGATGGGTGTTAAGTTTCAGGCACACCCCGGGGATCAGGACAGTCAGGTTCTCATCCATGTGCGCATGCTGGACTCAGAAAACGCACTACAGCAGGAATCGCTCGGCATTGTCGGTGTGAATCTGCTCTACGGCGCGTTTTTTATGCATCATGAGCCAGAGTTGTTGCTGGAGTCGCTGCTGGACAGTCTCAGCATCCAGCGGATTGAAATCGACATGATCGAGTTTTCCGGAATCGCATTCCAGCACGTAGATAATCGTATCATGAGCCTGAAGCTGGTGCAGCTGGGCCTGAGCAATGCGGCGATGTTTGCTGCCGACGGGACAATGCTGCAGCCGTCCGAGGTGCTTTATAAAAAGTCGATTCTCGTTCAGCGTGGGAGCTTTCGACCGGTCACTCATGTCAATATCGATATGCTCCGCTGTGCTCACGAAAAATTTAAGCAGGAACCGGGGATGACAGACGAGCCGGTTGTGCAGATCCTTGAAATCACCATGAATAATCTGCTGAGCGAGGGAGGGCTCGACTATCGAGATTTTCTGGCCCGCGTGGATCTCCTGGCGGCCGTGGGCATGACCGTTCTCATCTCAAACTATTTCGAATACTACCGGCTGGCCGCATATCTGGCACGATATACGAAAAAACGCATCGGCATCACGATGGGAATCCCGACGCTCCGTGAACTCTTCAACGAGAAATACTACACACATCTGGATGGAGGCATTCTGGAATCGTTCGGCCGTCTGTTTAAGGGCGACCTGAAGCTTTATATTTACCCGGAACTGGACATCGCTACCGGTGACTTAACTGCTGTCCAGAACTTCGAAGTCGCCCCGCAACTGCGCAAGCTGTACGGCTATCTGGTCGATAAGGGCTGCATCGAGCAGCTAAACAATTTTAACGACAAGTATCTGCCCATGTTTTCTCGCGATGTACTCAAGAAAATCAGCGACGGCGATGATACCTGGGAAGAAATGGTGCCGCCCGAAGTCGCGGCACTCATCTGGCAACGCGGCTTCTTTGGATGCCGGAAGATCACGGTTGGGTAGTGTTCGAATTCGTGGTCGTCATAACTTCGCGAATGGTCCTGACGCTCGCACGCGGCCAACCCGGCACATGAGTCCGCATCGCGAAGGATTCAAAGAGTCATTCGTCGGGTTTCGCCAGCGCAGCCTCGTGCTCGATGGCCGCAAAAATGGCATCGGCAACGGCCGGTACTGCTCAAGAAAACGGAAGAAGACAGCCTTCGTAATCAGCCTCAAATCGAGTGCATGACGCGCCACGACGACTGGACTCACGTTGAACCAGGCTGCAATTGTCTGAAATGGGTTCTTAGTACCCTTGGCTTCGTCCCATCGCTCTGTCAGCTTGTAGGCCGGAACAAAAAACTCAGCGGCCGCGTGATTGCAGAATTACTCCGTCTCTTCCTTCGCAGGTATTCTGTTGTCGAGATTGAACACGCCGTCGCGTTCCAGCCAGACATGCACCAATTCGTGAGCCAGCGTGAGAATCCCGGTAGATTTGGTATCTGCGTCATTCAAAAAGACGACCGGAGCATACTGGTCGCGCAACACCAATCCCCGAAACTCGTCAGGATCCAATTGCTCGCATCTTTTTTGGTTGTCATGTGACTTGAGGATTCGCCGCGGAATAGTGCTGATGCTGGACCATAACGATGGCGGACATGACGGCGTGCCCTCGTTGCAGCCGACGGATGGCTGCGCAGATCCTTGAAAACCATGGCAAGCTCTCTTCATTGGCCATGTCAGCGGAATTGGGTTTATTCTAAAAAAAAATCACAGACCGCATTGCATTTCGGATTCACATCGCTAGCATTCGAGTCGAGCGTGAACAGCGGTCTTGTGCTGGCACCTCAATTTTCTAGTATTCGGACGACTAAATAAATCGCAAGCCGGTTCTTATCGGTTGGCGGGTTAATGAGTAAGCCGACGCGGTGTAATCCTTTGGGTTGCACCACGTCGGCTTTTTTTATTGCTTGCGTTGTGAGCAGTAAAGAAAGCCGACATGGTGGGCCCCTTCCCGGGGATTGACCGTGTCGGCTTTTTTCGTTTGTGGCTGTGAGAGCGAACTCAGGTAAACCCCTGGATCAGGAATCCCGTGATATGCCAATGCCCCGTGGTCAGGCACGAATCCCGTGTCCGTCATGCGGGGCGAAGCAGACTGGCAGACGTTTACGTACAAGGAGGTGAAGTCATGTTGGTTTTGTCAAGAAAACAGCAAGAGTCAATTGTGGTCGGCGGAACAGATGGCTTTGGATCAGTTGTCAAAGTGACCGTGCTGGAAATCAGTAATGGCGTTGTAAAGCTTGGCTTCGATGCTTCACCCGATGTTCTCATTCATCGACTTGAAGTCTGGGATCGAATCCAGGGCGGAATGAAAGCCAAGTCCGCGTGACATGCTTACTCAGTTTGAATCGTGAGCGATGCAGGAAGTGTGTGTGTTTCCGGACGGCAACCTCGCTTAAGCCGGACTAACAAATTCTAAGGAGTGATGACGATGAACTGGGATCAAATCAAAGGCGACTGGAAGCAAATGACTGGCAAGGTCAAAGAAAAATGGGGGAAGCTGACGGACGACGACTTGACCACCATTGCCGGTCAGCGTGATCAGATGATCGGAATTCTGCAGGAGCGCTATGGCTATGCAAAGGAACGCGCTGAAAAGGAATTGTCAAATTTCACCGACAGCATGAAACAGGTAAAGCCCACTTGTTAATGGTCACCAACGAGGATTCGTGTTGCTGTGTGTGGCAACACTAATAATGTTACTCAAGTAAGGAAACGAATGATGTTGAACTTTAAACCGCTGGGCAGGACTCTTCTGCTTGGCACGCTTTGCACTGCGTCCTTTGGATGCACCGAGACAACGACCACGAGTACTCGGACGAGCCCATCGACCGATCGCGATGTCACCGTGACTGCGAGGAAGCCGGTGTTGCCGAATGATCAAACGTCCCCAAACACCACGGGAGTCGACCGCACCAACACGGGAGTCAACGTGCGTGATCGAGACGATTTGACGAAGACGCCAATTGACCAGAACGAAAACAAGGCTGACATCAAGATCACGGCCGACATTCGCAGCAGAGTCGTTGACACAGAAATGTCTATCGACGCTCAGAATGTGAAGATCATCACTCAGGATGGGAAGGTTACCCTTCGAGGCCCTGTCCACACAGCAACTGAAAAGGCGACGATTGAGCAAATCGCGACGGATGTCGCTGGCAAAGACAATGTCGACAGCCAGCTCGAAATTGACGCGAACTGATAACGCCATCGGGCGGATATCACACATTTCAGATTCATTACGCACGTTGTTTCACAGGAGATTATTCATGTCAAAATCTGTCTTTTGCACAGCCAGTGCTGCTCAAACTGAAGCGATCATGCGGCAGTTGAAAAACTCTGGCTTTTCGGGAAATGACATCTCAGTTCTGATGGCGGACAAAGCGGGTACCCGAGACTTTGCGCACGAACACAACACGAAAGCACCAGAAGGCACTGCAACTGGCGTCGGAACCGGAGTGGTTTTAGGTGGGGCACTCGGCTGGCTTGCTGGAATTGGAGCGTTGGCCATTCCAGGCCTTGGCCCGTTCATCGCAGCCGGACCCATCATGGCCGCACTCAGCGGAGCAGCTGTGGTGGGCACTCTTGGCGGGATCACGGGGGCGCT
>JANOZG010000854.1:0-3588 GCA_031429275.1 Planctomycetota bacterium | reverse complement strand
AGCTTCCTCGTTAACTTGACTATCACCTTCCTGACTAATTGTCTTGAAGAACGACGCGGCGTCTTTGTTCGCCACGGCAGGAGGTGCTGGTTTCCGAGGTTCGTCGCCAGGGGCATCGAAGAATTGATGCTTTCGCGGATCCGGGCTTGGTCGATTCTGAGTTCGAGGAGCTCCAGCGCGAGGAGCTTCTTCCTGTGAGATGGCTTCAAACTGCAGTTCACCCGGGGCCGGGCCGTTCACGGCGACAGCTTCAGGCTCAAATCCACTTGGCCTTTGGCGTTGCACCGGCTGCTGCGTGGGATCAAACTGTGGTTGCTGCGTCGGCTGCTGGCGATCGGGTTGATGCATTGGGCGTTGTGGCTGAACGCTGGATTTTGCGATCATTGCCGGACCAGCTTGCGTTGCACGGGCCGAGATCACTTCGTCTAATTGCTTGACCAGAGCGTCAGGCGTTTGAAATCCTGAAATACGCTTGATGACTTTCAGATCGGGGGACACGATGAGGATTGCTGGCAGCCCTTTGATGCCAAGATCTTTGACGAGATTCTTGTTCTGATCAGCATCCACGCGCACCGCCACAAAGTTGTCGGAAATTCTCTGCGTCACCTGGGCGTTTGGGAATGTGTTCTTTTCCATCTTTTTGCAGAAGACGCACCAATCTGCGGTGAATTCCATCAGTACGGGCTGGCCGTTTGCTGCCGCTTGTTGAAGTGATCCTTCGATGTTGGAGGACCATGGAATCTCGGCCGCACCGACCGAGCTGCAGATCATTGCCGCAACGGCGATCACCACGCCGGATAGTTTTCGATTTAAGCTGGCGGCCATTTCCGGATCTCGCACTGAAAGACAGTCTGAACACTAGCACTGCCAGATATCTGCAATGCCACGTATCAGGTATCGGAGAATAGCGAGATGCAGCATTCGCGTTATGACCGGAAAAATCGAAACATACGGAAAATGTAGACGTAGAAAAAGTCGCGCTGACTCCATCGGCAAAATGTGCTGGTCAGCTCGATCAGCGCAGCGAATGGTCACACACCGACGACATGATCAAATGTTGCCCGTTTCGGCGAGTATTCTTCGAGCGCTGGAACTTGAGGTCAGGCGTCGGCGAGCGGGGGATGTCAATCCATTGATTGTTGGACTCACAAAGAATCAAGAGACTCGCGTCCCCCGTTCGCCTCAATTCAGCCCGCTGGAAGTTTAAAAAACGAGGATGCGGGCGTCAGCCACGCAGCAAACTGGCTGATTTTTCCAAACCGGGGCAGTTGCTTGACGGAGGACACAAGTAGGAGACATACTACCTGTATGTGTGTTCAAAAGCTGTTTCGATCGAACGGCGGAGACACGTTTTTCGTTCGGGTCAAGCTGAAATTCCAGAGTTTCCCAAAGTTTTTAAACACGAGGCAGTTTTTGCTGGACTTTGGGTGATGGCAGGGTTCAACATCCGACGTTCGTATCAGATTGAACGATTGCGCAATTTGCCAGGGTGAAAAAAATCCAACCCGTAGAGTGGCGTGGGCTTGTGTTCAGTCGGTAGCCTTTTTTTGCATTTTCTCGGCCGGGGCTCGGGTTCTGGTCCTCATTGACAAGTTATTTACGACTCATCTGCTTCAGGGACGCTATTCATGTTGATTTCGTCATGGCTTACTTCTGTTCGTAATTGTTTTCAGGCTCCTCGCCCAGTCAAGCGTCGTTCAAAACAAGAACATGCCAATCACACTGTTGAACATCTTGAGTCTCGTGCGCTGCTGACTACGACGCTGCAGGCGGTCAGACCTAACGTTGGTGAGTTTTTAAGTCCGGAAGAAATTCGAACAATTGCTCCGCAGGAATTGACTCTTCAATTCAGCCTTGGATCAACAATCACACCATCCAGCATTTCAGCAAATTCGATTCGGGTTTTTCGTTCGGGTAATCCCAACAGCCTGACCGGCGTGTTCGGTGATGGCAATGATATTCCTGTATCAATCGGCTACGTCGGCGTCGGTAGTTCGCCGAATGAGGTTGTGGTGCGATTTGGGGAATCGCTGGTTGATGAGTACTACCGCATTGTCGTGAATGGCACGAGTGGTGCAAATATTCTTACGGCGACCCGAGCAGGCGTCGCTGATCCTGTAGCCGATGCGACGTTTGACTTTGAACTCGACCTGGGAGCGAAAGTTGTCGCTGTTGATCCTCAGCCCGTCACTCGTCAGGCCAATGGGACTCTGACTCAGGCTCGCGATACGATCGTTTTGTATTTCAACGACGACGACCTTAAACCTACATCGGCTCAGAACGTTAATTTCTACCAGCTGATCGCGACCAAAGATACGGTCACGAGTAACGATGATACGGTACATTTGCCGACTTCAGCAGTCTACGATTCAGCGGCAAACTCGGTCACACTGACGTTTGGTGCAGACATCGCTACTCTGTCCGGCGCTGGTTCCTATCGACTTCGCGTTGGAAATGCGGAGACCTTGCCTCAGGCTCCTGTGGCCCAGACTCCCGGAGTCGATCCTGGTTCAAGTTTCGGTGCTGCGTTTCCAGTGACAGCACCAAGTACCACGGTTAATACGAGTCGGGTCATTTCATCTTCGATCGGTGCTCAGTTCCTGGCGTTCCCTTTCCCTGGTGCCGGTGATGAGCCCGGTCATCGAGAAATTGAAGTCGAAAATCATATCAATGGTGGTTCCGACGGTGGCGCGAGTGGGATTCCATACGTTAACTATAACTTCCAGGACATCTACGGCACTGTGAATGGTCAGCAGGTTCACAACCTGATTACCGAGGCTCAAAAGGATCGTGCAAGAGAAATCTTTGCAATCTACAGTGAGTATGCCGGGATCGATTTCCGTGAAACAGCGTCAAGTGGTCTGACGATTGTCACTGGTGACTTGCGAGCCCTGAGTCCAACAATTCCCACCGGGCCAGGTGGCGTCGCGGGACTTGCTGGCGGCGGCATGGCAATCATGGATATGGCTGACACCTGGAACAACCTGCCGGGCGAAAACTGGTTCGGCGTGGCCATGCACGAGATCGGCCATCTGCTGGGTCAGGGGCACACGTATGACTTGCCAGATCCGACTGTCCAGGGGAGCGGTACATCGGGTTCGACGGCAAACACTGAACCAACGGTATTGGGTGATCATGATATCGTTCACATCCGGCATCAGTACCGTCCCGACAGCGTGGATATTGACCTCTACAGATTCCAGGTTGACACCACGAGTCTGTTCAATGCCGAGGTGATGGCTGAGCGGCAGGCAAACTCCAGTCGCCTCGACTCCGTGCTGCGACTCTATCGAGAAGTCGGCGGCGAACGGGAATTGATTTCTCAGAACGACAATTACTTCAGCAAAGACTCCTGGATCGAGCTGACTCTGGAGCCAGGCGTCTATTACATCGGTGTATCATCAACCGGCAATGATGCCTACGATCCCACGATTGCCAATACTGGTATTGGCGGCACATCACAGGGAGCCTACGACCTGCGACTGAATTTCCGGCCAAACGTTTCCGGTGCGACATCGACAATCGTTGATACCACAGATCGCACAATCGATGGCGACAGCGATGGTCTGCAGGGTGGGACTTACAACT
>JANOZG010000853.1:0-7115 GCA_031429275.1 Planctomycetota bacterium | reverse complement strand
TTGCCGGAACGGCGCTGCGCTTGGTCCGGCCTACAATACTTCTTTCAACGCCTTCGCAAGAGCTTCAATCTCAGCTCGTGTGCGTTTTTCTGTCAGTGCCACGAGGAAGCAGTTTTGCCAGCCGTCGATGCTGGTCATTTGAAATCGCGCGAGATCCGGGCCGACGTTGATGCCTTTGTCGGCGAGCGAGGCCAGAACTTCGCTTGCGGGCATCGGCGTCTGCAAGAGGAACTCGCGGAAGAACGGCTGATTGAATTTCAATACCACGCCAGGAATCTTCGTCAACAGCTCAGCCGCATAACGTGCCTTTTGATGGCTGAGCGTCGCCATCTGTTTCATGCCGCGTGGTCCAACTGTCGCGAGGAACACTGTCGTCCGCAATGCCAGCAATCCCTGATTCGTACAAATGTTACTAGTTGCTTTGTCGCGACGAATGTGCTGTTCGCGAGCCTGAAGATTCAAGGCGAAACAGTCTTTGCCTTTGCGATCGACGGTCTTACCGATCAGGCGTCCGGGCATCTTGCGAACATATTCGTTGCGGCATGTGAAAATCCCAAGCAACGGTCCGCCATACTGCAGAGGTGTACCAAGCGGCTGACCTTCAGCAACGGCAATATCGACATTGTAATCCGCAGGCTTCTTCAGCAGCCCCGGGCTGACCGCATCAAACGAAAGTATCGACAACGCGCCCGCTTCGTGGGCAATCGCCGTCAGTGCAGCCACATCTTCCAGACAGCCTAAGAAATTGGGTTGCTGAATGACAAGTGCCGTTGTTTCCGAATCCATGGCAGCTCGGCATGATTCCGGACTGATCACACCGTTTGTATGTGGCACTTCGACCAGCTGCGTGCCAAGTCGTGCGAAATAAGTTTCCAGGACCTGCTTGTATTCCGGATGCATCGTTCCGGCAAACGCCACCTTCTGATGCCGTCCATTCACTCGCATTGCCATAAACACGGCTTCGCTGACAGCAGTGCCACCTTCGTAAAGACTGGCGTTGGAGACTTCCATGCCAGTGAGCTGCGAGATCAGCGTCTGATACTCGTAGAAGGCCTGCAGAGTTCCCTGGCTGGCTTCGGCCTGATACGGCGTGTATGCCGTATAGAATTCCCCGCGAGATGTGATTTCATCTACAACGGCAGGGATAAAATGATCGTAGACTCCACCGCCCAGAAAGCAGGTTTTTTGCGAAGAACCGCCGTGCCCCAGACGTCTTTCCATATCCTGTTGCAGAGCCAGTTCCGACACTGCAGGTGGCAGATTGAGTTCGCGATTGAGTTGTAACTCCGCTGGAATCTGATTGAACAATTCGTCAACGTGCTGAATCCCGATCGCAGCCAGCATATGCTGACGCTGTTCGGGCGTGTCAAAGAGATACGCCATGGGAGAAATGACCAATCGACAATGAGGAATAACCAATGACTTCGCGCATGCCAGTGATTCATTGGCCATCAGAATTTGGAGATTGAGGCCCAGAGGTGGCTAATGCGTCGCAGTCTCGCAATGTTTCACATATTCAGAATGGCTCAGCAAATTCTTCAGCTGCGAAGGGTCGGCCATTCGGAATTTCAAAATCCACGCTTTATCGTAGGGGCTGTCATTCAAAAGCGTGAGTTGATCAGGCAAATCCTCATTGATGGCAATGACTTCTCCCTGCACAGGAGCATAGATATCGCTCACTGCCTTAACGCTTTCGATCTCACCAATCGATTCACCGGGGGAGAATTTCTTCCCAACGGCAGGCAAGGACATATACACAATGTCAGTCAAAAGCTTCACAGCGAATTCTGAAATGCCGATTGTCGCCACGTCACCATCGGCGGCGACCCATTCATGAGTCTTCGCGAAATACAGGTTGTCAGGTTTCATAGCTGCAAGCTTTCAATGTGTAGAGTCGGCAAAAATCAAACTACTGCTTCGACTCACCACCCGGCGTCGATTTCTGATTTTCACAAAACTGACTACCGACCTCGCGCTCCAACTCCGCAATCTTCTGGAGCCGTTTCGCATGTCGGCCTTCCTGAAAAGGAGTCTTCAACCAGATCCTGATGACTGAATCGGCCAATTGGTCACTTAATTGATCAGCCGAAAGGCAAATGACGTTTGCATCATTATGCAGGCGACTGTATTCGGCAGTCACACTGTCGTGACAAGGAGCGGCTCGCACACCAGCAAACTTGTTCGCAGCGATGCACATGCCGATGCCCGTGCCACAAATCAGAATGCCACGATCTGTGTTGCCATTGGAAACTTCGCGGGCCACCTGAGCAGCGTAATCCGGATAATCGACGCTCTGCGCTTCGAACGGCCCGAAATCGTGAACGTCACAATCCAGACTCTGTAGAAGTTGAGTAAGCCGTGCCTTGAGCTGCACGCCGCGGTGGTCACTAGCGATGCCGATTTTCATGAGCGTTTATGCATCTTTCCTGAACAGTTCGTCGATCCAAAGCAGCAGATTTTCACAAATCTGCTGCGCACAATAACGGTAATCGTCCAGCGTTCCACCGATCGGATCCGCAATATCGTGGCCAGTCCGATTCAACAAATGAAACCGATCTGCCAAATCTGGGCGGGCATCTGTCAAAACACGCCTGTGCCGATCTGTCATGGTCAGAACCAGCGTGGATTCTTCCAGCATCTGAGCCGTGACTTGCTGGCTGAGATGCTGGGACAAATCCAAGTCCTGTTCCTGCATGATTTGTACCGCTTCACGGGTTGCAGGGTCACTTTCGCCAGCTGCAATTCCCGCAGAGAAGACATCAATTCCACGTTCGCGTAATTCCCAGTCGCGACAATCCAGCTTTTCGGTAACAAGCTTCCTGAAAAGCGTTTCCGCCATCGGACTACGGCACGTATTCCCCGTGCACACAAACAAAACGCGCAGTACAGCGTTTTTCGCTTGACTGCTGTCTGACACGTTGACTTTCCTTAAATGAACCGAATCAAGAATTGCTGGGAAAAATTACTGAGAGAAACACACCGGCTTCGAACCAATGAGTGCCAGTGTTTCTACCATTTTAGCCTTTAATCATGGCAAAAAAACACTCTAACCTCAAGCAGATCGGTCGAATAACTCAGTGAAATCAAGGCAAAGAGGTTTCCATGTGACGGCATTTTAAATGAGTATCGTGTTCGCTACGATTTAATGAATTCACCAACGAAGCCGTAAACCAACGCAACCAACATTGTCCAATTTGCTGGCAGTTCTTGAACAATTCATAGGTAAAACTCCAGAAGAAAGCTGACGATCGTGAAAGAACGAGTTCGAAGCCTGCAAATGAAAGCTCGGCAGCAGCTGCGACGCCTGGGAGAATTCCGCGGTATCAAGCGTCAATCTTTCGGAAATTATCAGAAGTCCGTAAGACGCCTTTACGATGGTCGCCGGGGATCTGTCCTGAAATTCAGCAGCATTCTTTCTCTCCATGAGCCGTTGATGGGGAAACTATTTCATTCGGGCAGATTCGATGCCAGACGATTTGACCGAATTCTGGACGTAGGATCCGGTGCCGGACAAATTATTCGCCATCTGCTCGCTACCAGTCGACCAGATACCGAGGTCGTAGGATTCGATCTGTCCTGGGAGATGCTCAAACGTGCTCGGGAACGCCTGCAGTCCGACCGGCCAGTTTTTGTCGCGGCCGACATGCGTGCCCTGCCCTTTCGCGACAACTCATTCGATTGCGTAACATGCGGCTACGTACTTGAATATCTTCCAGACCCCCGCGATGGTCTCCGGGAATTTGCCCGAGTTTTGAAACCAGGCGGAATCATTCTGCTGCTGGCGACCGAAGATTCGCTTTCTGGACTACTGACAAGTCACACGTGGAAGTGTCGTACGTTCAACCGTGAAGAACTCAAAGTCGCGGCCGAAGACGTCGGCTTGAAATGGGGCGTGGTTCACTGGTTTACCCGGTTCCACCAGGTATTAAAACTGGGCGGCATTTTGGTGGAACTGGAAAAGCCAACGTAGATACTCCCGGCTCGTGACGAAACTTGCCAGCGGCAGTTCAATCACTTTCGGCGACGAATCCACCTGATTGGCAACATGATCGCCATAAGAATCGCCACAACGATTCCTGTAACACCAACGCCTCGTAGTATCGTTGATCCTTCTATGCCGCGTTCCGCCAGAATCAGGACGGATGATCCCACCATCAGACCAGCGATTACCAAACCCACAGCGATCGTGCCGCTCGCGTGCTCCAGCGTATCGTCGTTCAAACGTTCCAGCCCCTGATGTCGCAGATTTACACTAAACTCGCGCCGTCGCAGTTGATCAAGAACGTCCCGCAATTCGTCCGGCAGATCCTCCATCAACGACAGATATCGCTGAGCACTTAAGAGCGCCCGATCGCGAGCGGCGGCAAAGCCGTAACGGTCACGAATCAGCTTTTCCAGTTGCGGTCGACCGTGTGCGACAAGATCAAACCCTGGATCAATCTCCCGCGCAACTCCTTGAATCGTTGAGAGTGCTTTGATCAGGAATACGAGGTCTGCCGGACAACGGATTCGATAACGCCGCATGAGCGAAAAGAACTCATTCAGCAAACCAGCCATGTCCAGCGATTCGACTGTGCCGCGTTCAAAGCGAGCAATGAATGTCCATGCATCGCGTCGGAAGGTTCGATCGAATTTCAACGTCTTGTCCGCATCGCACAATGCCATGATCGCTTCAAGGACGGAGTCCAGATCCGATCGAATCACAGACATCACCAGCGTTGCCAGCGACTGCATTGTCTGCTTATCAATGCGGCCGGTCATGCCGCAATCAATGAAACAGATGCCACCGTCGGGCATGGCAAAGATATTGCCGGGATGCGGATCGGCGTGGAAAAATCCGTGTTCTAAACACTGCCGAAAGACGGCTTCGGAGCCTTTTGCCACGATCTGATGCCGACGTTCTGGCGACATGGTTGAGAAATCGGTCTCGGACAGCAGCGTGCCCTGGACATGCTCCAGCGTGAGTACGCGGCGAGTCGTCGAAGCCCAGTATACAACGGGAAAATGAATCTTCGGGTCGTCGTCGAAATTCTTTCGAAAGCGATCGGTAGAACGGCCTTCGTACATCAGATCCACTTCGCGAGATAACTCCTGCTGAAACTCTCGGACTGTCTCCTTGGGACTGTACCCCATCTCGCTGATGCGGTTTTCTGTCAGTCGAGCCAGCTCAGTGAGAATATCGATGTCTGATTCAATAACCTCTTCAATTCCCGGCCGCACAATCTTAATGACCACATTCGTGCCGTCCTTCAGCACGGCACAATGAACTTGAGCAATCGATGCTGCCGCGAGCGGTGTTTCATCGATCGATCGAAAATGCGTATCGAGCTTGTCGCCAAATTCCTCTTCGAGACGTTTGCGAATTTCAGAGAACGGCACAGTAGGGCAATTCGAACGCAGACTCCGCAACTCGTCAGCTAATTCCTGTGGCACTAAATCCGGACGGGTGCTCAAAACCTGCCCCAACTTGATAAATGTACCACCAAGCTCTTCCAGTGCTTCGCGGACGCGAACAGCAAACGGTTTCGCCGGCGTCGCCGGTTCAGGCTTTGAACGCAGCAGGATTTCCTGGCCGCGCTCGATCATGCGTTCGATGCCAGTATCCGACAGGAACTGGCGAAATCCGTGTTTCGCCAGGACAGTGATGACTTCGGCTGCGCGCTTTGTATTTCTGATCCCGCGTCGGATGCCAATGGGATCACTCACGACTTCGCTTCCGACGATTCAACCGCCTCGGACTTGTCTTCAGCCTTCTGTCGGCGAGCCGGATCAATCAGTTCTGCCGCGCCTGCCAAGGCACCGCTGACAAAACTCAACAACGCGCCTGCAGTAAGCTGACTTCCGCGTACAGCCGTACCTGCTGCTTCGCCAGCTGTCTGAAGAGGATGCTTCGTGATCGCCTCCAGCGAAGAAGTAACAACTGGTTTGGCTGCCGCCATCGTGCGTTCAGCATGAGTCTTCAGTTCTTTAATTGCGGAACTGGCTTCGGTACTGACGCGATCACTGAAGTACTTTACGGTATCTACCAGAATCTCACCGATGCTGCTCAAATCGTTCTTTGCCCGTTCGACGTCTTCACTCGCGAATCTTTGGCCTCGATCTGTCGCCTCCTGAACGGCATATTGTGTCGTCTGCGCGACCGATTTCAGACCCGTTCCAATACCGTCGATCACATTTTTCAGCACGCTGTCCGCCTTTTCCGGCGTGGCACGATTGGCAACATCAGAAGCAGTTTGCATCATGCCCTGAATGGCCTTCCGAGCGCTCGCAACAGTGCTTTCGTTTCCGCGAAACAGGGCAACCACGATCTTTCGAACTTCACCGGCAATATCCTGGCCGGATTCAACGGCTTCACGAATTGCATCAGCAACCGGCTGAGGAGGTGCTTCTGGATTTTTAGATTCGGATGTCTCATCAGTCATGGCATTTTGCTTTCACTACTCGATGGAGTACAGGATTCAGTCTGTCAGATTGGATCGACAGTACTCCAATCCTAGCTCTCCAGCACCTCAAAGGCAAATTGCGATCGCCACTTACTTTGGCAATGCAAAGCTCAAATGCATCGCAGAATGCCGCAGATGAAGTGCATTCCATTCTTCATGCGTCATTCGCCCAAAGGCTGGATGATTTGCTGTCATGCGTTCGGTTTTGGAGCGAGCGACGGCACGACGCAGATCGTCAAGAGCTTCATGCAGTGAACCAGCCTCCGGATATGCCAGCGGAACAGTCGCTTTTGGCAGATTGATACCGGGCTTCAATTCCTTCGCATTGATGATTTTGCTTTTGAAAAACGGCATGATCAACCTGATCACGAGCGGCGCTTTCGACTCAAATCCATCAATTGATTTATGCACGGTCTTAGACAAGTGCATAATGAGTTTGTCGAGCGGCCAGTTGCCGATTGTTCTCGTCGTCGGTGACGCCACCAGTTTTTCTGCGTCGGTCACAATATCGTCCATGGTTTGATACGAAACCTCCCGCCGACCGTGGACGGTTTTTGAATTGACGGGCACTGATCGAACTCCTGTTAGCGCGAGATGTGAAATCTGAAATCTAAACAACCGAACTCGTTGGCTTCTCTGTCACCGCAGTGGAGTCATCGTGCAAAGCATTCG
>JANOZG010000852.1:0-5461 GCA_031429275.1 Planctomycetota bacterium | reverse complement strand
GCAGGATCATTCCCTGCGGCGTTGCCGGTGTGCCAGGCGTATTCGTCAAGGATGGAAGCCTTCGGATCTTTGTCTGTCTTCAAAGCTGCCGCGTCGCCGAAACTGTAGCGAGTGTCCGTGCCCGCGCGGCAGCAGTATTCCCATTCGGCTTCCGTTGGTAACCGGACGATTTCCGTTGCTTCGATCAGTTTGGCACCTTGCAGTCCCGTGGTCAGCTTTGCACAAAAAGACTCGGCGTCTGTGTAACTCATCGATTCCACAGAATTGCGAGATCCCTTCCAGCGACTGGGGTTGCTTCCCATGATGGCAGCGTAGAGTTCCTGAGTCGTTTCAAACTTGCAGATGCGAAACGGCTGCGAGATTTTCACGGTCTTTTTCGGCAGTGCCATGGGACCTTCGAAGTGTCGCCCCATTTGGAATTCGAGGGGGAACTTCTCGCTGCCTGGTTTGATCAACACACATTCGTCAACGAAACGTTTCAGAGTTGCATCGGCAGTTTTTGCCACATCATCCTGGCCGATCGAGTTGTCAGTGCCCAGCAGCAACGATATCGAGATTGCCGTGATGATCTCCAAAAAACGGTTTGCACGACTGACGCTTCGCTGTGTTTTCATTTTGTTATCCTCAATAAATGCGGGGAATAATGGCAAACTCCATTATTCCGGCCTGTAAAATGCGAATTTCCGCCAACGCGAACTTACGCTATCTTTCGCAGCTTCATTCGTTGCAAACTCAAGATTCGTCGCACAGCCATGCGGGGAAAATTCGTCTTCCAGAAGTTTCAGTCACCATGTTGACTGAGCGTAAGAATTATGTCACGCCGCAATCTTCACGACGACTCATTTGACCTGCGTTGGTTGCGAAGTGCAATCGATCTGGCCATTTGCTTTGTCATCGCCGTAATCCTGCTGCGTACTTTTATTCTGGAAGGATATTTGATTTCAACCGGATCAATGGCACCGGGCTTGCTCGGGTTTCATCGTCGGATTGCATGTCCATCCTGTCGGTACGATTTTGCGTTTGGCGTCGCGTTCGATGATTCAGTCGATTCCGACGCACCGTCCATCAACGAACCGGAAGGTTCGCGCCGGTATGCCACGTGCCCGAATTGCGGACAGATCGACATTGATGTGTCGGGTGTTCCGAACAGTCACGGCGACCAGCTGCTGGTTCAAAAACACGTCTACGATTTGCGAAAGCCTGAACGGTGGGAAGTCGTGGTCTTTCGAAACCCAGCGTCGCCCGGTGAAGCCTACGTCAAACGAGTGACGGGTTTGCCAGGTGACAGGATTCAAATCATCAATGGCGATATCTTCATTAACGGCAAGATCGCGCGCAAGAGTTTCGAACAACAACTCGCGATGCGAATACCGGTCTGCAATGTTCACTACCTGGCAGACGATGACGACTGGCTGCTACCGTGGGAGCTGGACGACGGCTGGTCGGCCATTGACGGCATCCTGATAACCGGTGCGGCTTCTGCGTCAACGCAGAACGAAGCACCTGCTGATGAGGCATCAAACGAAACTCAGTGGCTGCGATTTCGCAACTGGCGATGGTTTGGCGGCCACCATCTGGCAGAGACTCCTTTGAGTGACGATGAATCGCTTGCTGACTGGGCGGCGTTGAAAGAACGTTACGATTCGATGCCCGTGACGTGGACAAGTCGTCTGGATTTCGACGAGGAGCGGCGCGTGCTTCGTTGTGAAGGAGTGATGCCCGACGACTTGCAGCGAGATTTGCTGCGGCAGGCGACGAGTGCAGAATTCAAGGCCGCGATTTACCGATTAGCAGCATTATCGCATTTATCACCAGTCACGGACCGTTACGGGTACAATGCGATGGTCTCGTCTCCGGAATACATCGTGAGTGATCTGATGCTGCGAACCAGGATTGGCTGGCAGGCACAGCCAGAATTGATTCAGGCTCAGATTCCGGTTGGCAATGAGGTCTTCGGACTTGTGATCAACATGCAGACAACTCAGGTGGAACTCATAGACATTGATGAACGCTCCGTGATCCGATCTGGTCGCTTTGAATCTGCAGAGACTCAAGCAGTAACCGATAAGCCAACGCAGGGCGAATTGCTGCTGGAGGTCTCGAACTTCGATCAGCAGATCGTCGTCGCGATCAATGGTAGACCGTGTTTCGACCCATTCACAATTCAGAACATCGATCCAGCAAATGGCGCGCTGGAAGCCACGGTCGCCGCCGGTCCCGGTCAGCGCATGGATGCAGGGAAAGCGATGCAAATTGCCATCAAGGCGGAGCAGCAACGCCGCTGGGCATTAGGCGTTAAGGGCGGCAGTGTGCGAATTGAAGATCTGGAAATGTTCCGTGACGTTTTTTACACACCAGGACGCCATCGCCATGCGGTGGATTCAGAGTTCACAATACCGCCGGATTGCTACTTTGTGCAGGGCGACAACAGCCCGGTCTCTTCCGACAGCCGCAGTTGGCCAGATCCCTGTGTGCCGCATCGGATGCTGGTCGGACGCCCGTTTTTAGTGCATCTGCCGTCGCGGCCAGCCGTGCTGGAGTTTGGGGGAAGCCGACGCATGATTCGAGTACCAGAGTGGTCAAGAATACGCTATATTCGGTAGGCGTGCTTTGCGCACCAGTTGTTGGAGTACAGGCTTTAGCCTGCCACGCTGCAGAGAACAGCAGGCTAAAGCCTGTACTCCAACGGTTATTGCGCAATCCAAGCTAGACCTGAAGATTGGTCTCAGGAATCGACAAAGAAATCTCGCTGCAGAGCGACTTAACAGTCAGGCGAATTGCGCCGTAAGGATAGCGACTGCACGGAAGTGTCCGCTGAAATCGAAAAGTAACAAACATGAACACGAACCGTTCGTCAAAAAAAGACTCCGAAGCCACTCCCGGCAAGAAGACCAAGCCCAAACGCCAGGAAGGCATGCGTGAGACGATTGAAGCTGTCGCGATCGCCTTTATTCTGGCATTCGTATTTAAGACGTTTGAGGCTGAAGCATTCGTCATTCCGACGGGTTCTATGGCGCCAACTTTGTATGGTCGCCACAAGGAAGTCACATGTTCCGGCTGCAAAATGTTTTACACAATCGGGGCCAGCCAGGAAGTTTATCAGGATTCCGGGGTCATTAATCCGGGCGGCCGAGTTTTAAAATCGGCGTGTCCAAACTGCCGGTTCGACAATGATGTTAAAGACGATGCAGTGTTCAACGGAGACCGCATTGTCGTCAATAAACAGGTGAGTCGATTCAAGCGTTTTGACGTCGTGGTTTTCAAGAATCCGGAAGAGCCATACGTCAATTACATCAAGCGGCTGGTTGGCCTTCCATCCGAGCTGATTCAGTTCCGCCAGGGCGACGTCTACGCTCAAGCAGCAGGCGAGCAGGAAGCCACCATCTGTCGCAAGGCAGACCCGGCGACGCAGCAGGACATTCAATTGCTGGTGTACGATGACACTCACCCGCCACAGTCACTTCTTGACAACGGTGCTGAAGAACGATGGGTTCCATCAACGTATACGCCATCTGACAAGACGATGGGTGGCTGGCCATTGCGAGAAGGAACTTGGAAGCCAGATCCTGCGACCAGAAACTACAGCCTTTCAAATCAGACGATGGATTTGCAATGGTTGCGTTATCGACACTTGATTCCGACGGAAACGCACTGGAAATCTTTAGAATCGGAGGCGTCGATATCAATCCCACCTCTTCAGCCCATGCTGATAACGGACTTCTGTGGCTTCAATGCAGTCAAATTTCGCTCCCGCATGAATAACGAACCATTGGACGATGGCGATCTCTACTGGGTCAACGATCTGACGCTGGATGCGACGCTTGAGATTCAGAATTCCACGCTTGAGTCCGTCATAGTTCTTGAGCTGACTGAAGGAGTTCGCGCGGCGCAGGCCAGATTTTACCCTTCGTCGGGTAAGGTCGAAATAGTACAGCGAGATCGCGATTCCAACGGTGAGTATTCCGAGGGGACAGTCGTGGCATCCGCTGAGACCGGAGATTCCGGAGATGGCACATATGAATTTTCATTCGCAAACGTCGATGACCGTGTTTTGCTTTGGATCAACGGTACGCTCGTGACATTCGATAAGGAAGTCACCTTTGTCACTGATGGATTTAACCTTCCAGGTGAACAGGATCTGGCTCCAGCAGGCATTGCTGCAAAAGGTACGGACGTCATTGCCTCCGCATTGCAGATTCGGCGTGATATCTACTACAGAGCGGATGTGTCGGATTACACAGAAGACATGGGACGCAGTTCCAATCCCGCCTATGGAACAGCACGGGCGTGCGAAGTGGATGAACGAGATTTTCGTAGCCTCGCAGCAAATCTTCGGTCTCCACTCAGCTACGGACAAAACTACGTGCGGCTTGTCACAGAACAGCGAGCACGCTATCAGGGCCTGTTTGATCTGCAACTCGCCGATGATGAATATCTGATGTGCGGAGATAACTCACCAGCCAGTAAAGACAGCCGACTGTTCGACTATTACAGTCGCCCAATGCGAGGTATCGAAAGCAATCGCTATGCTGTACGAGAAAAGGACCTGATCGGCAAAGCTCTCTTTATTTTCTGGCCGCACGGTGTGCCTTTTCTGAATGACGGACAGGGCTACTCTGTGAAAGGGCATTCAGCGTCGTCTTCGGACTACGGGGAACCAAGGAACAAGCAAGATCAGGAGCAACTGAACGCGAAAATGAAGGTTGACACAGACTACCCACTTTACCGAGCCCCGTTTTATCCCAATATATTCAGGATGAAGAGGATAAGGTAAGCTACCTCCGGCACAAAGAATTTCTGAATGGATTCGCGAGAAGGATTCTCCGATGGCATTGTTGTCATGTGATGGACTCGTCAAAGACTATCCCGGCAAGCGAGCTGTGGACGGCGTGAGCTTTCATGTCGATGAAGGCGAAATTGTTGGCTTGCTGGGCCCGAACGGGGCTGGCAAAAGTACGAGCTTCCGTATGGCCTGTGGTCTCATCGCGCCTACGGAAGGCACCGTCACACTTCGTGGTGTTGACGTGACCAACTGGGCGATGTATCGCCGGGCGCAAAATGGTCTTGGTTATTTGCCCCAGGACACAAGCATTTTTTCAAAGCTGTCGGTCTCCGACAATATCATGGCGATCCTGGAATATCGCGGACTGAATCGCAAACAGTGCAATGATCGCATTGAGCAGCTCTTATCGGAATTTGGCCTCTGGGAAAAGCGAGCCCAACGATCCGGCTCGCTCTCAGGTGGTGAACGTCGTCGTCTGGAAATCGCTCGATCACTGGCCAGTGACCCCAAGATTATTCTGCTCGACGAACCATTCACTGGCATCGACCCGGTGACGATTCACAGCATTCAAGACATCATTGCCGACCTGCGGAATCGTGGGATCGGTATCTTGCTGACCGATCACCGTGAGCGAGAAACACTGACGATCACCGACCGCAATTATGTAATTTGCGCCGG
>JANOZG010000851.1:0-8071 GCA_031429275.1 Planctomycetota bacterium | reverse complement strand
GACGAGGTGTACATCGTTCACGACGGTCCGCGTCGAGTTCAGGTCGTATTCTTCACTCCGCAGCACTTGCGGCTTCGCGAAATCCTCGGCAAGTCGCTCGAAGTGCCGGCTGCGTCGGCGGATCGAGTGATCAAGGCGGTTCAGGCCGGTTCCTCTATCGGCGCGGTGCATTCCGAAAGCGGCGGTGACATGCCGTCTGCTGAATCGACGCCGGCTGATCCTCGGCTTCACATCCACCTGGTGCCGTTTCAGGCGGGGTTGCGACTGGAACTGTTTGTGCGACCATTCGGGGATGATGGCCCGTTTTCGCGTCCCGGAAAAGGAGGCGTCAATGTCTTCGCCACGTTGGAAGGCAGGCCGCGATCCGCCTGCCGCGATCTGGCAGAAGAAAAACAACGTGTGGCAGATCTGCTCGAACACTGTTCACTGCTGAGTGACATAGATGACCAGACCGACGATTTTCCGACACCCCTCGAAGCTTTGGAAATGTTGCTGGAACTGGATGAGTACAACGCCAGCCACAACAACGCACTCGTCCTTCACTGGCCGCAGGGAAAGAGTATGACATTGGCCGGTCAGGCCACGGCATCAAACTTCCAGGTGCAGATTCGCAAAGATCGTGACTGGTTCGCCGCCTCCGGAACATTGAAAGTCGATCGAGATCTCTCCATTGACATGCTGAAGTTAATTGAACTTGTCGAGGCCAGCCCGTCGCGATTCGTGCGGCTCGATGACGGCCGCTTTCTGGCACTCACCGATCAGCTTCGCAAGCGTATTGAAGACTTTTCACAGTTTGGTGAACGTCAGAAAAACAAGCTGCGATTTCCAGCCGTGCGCGCGGCAGCCTTTGAAGATATGGGCGATCTTCAGATCAAGTCGGACGAGCACTGGAAGGAATGTGTGCAGCGCATGCGTTCCGCTGCCGATGTGCAACCGACGTTGCCTTCAACATTGCAAACCGAATTGCGAGACTATCAGCTCGAGGGCTTCAACTGGCTGGCTCGGCTCGCCGCATGGGGTGTCGGAGGTTGCCTTGCAGACGACATGGGGCTTGGCAAAACCATTCAGGCGCTGACTTTGTTGCTGCATCGTGCTTCGGGCGGCCCGGCTCTGGTGATCGCGCCAACGTCTGTCGCCTTCAACTGGCAGAACGAAGCGGCTCGGTTCGCACCAACGCTGAATACGCGATTGTTCGGCGCGGGAAATCGCGATGCCTCGTTCGAAAATCTCGGTCCACGCGATGTGGTGATCGCCAGTTATGGCATGTTGCATACTGAAGCCGAACGCTTTCAGGCACAGTCATGGCACACCATCATTCTGGACGAAGCTCAGGCGATCAAGAACACCGCGACGCGACGATCACAGGCCGCGATGGGACTTGAAGCGGATTTTCGATTAATCATGACGGGAACTCCGCTGGAAAATCATCTGGGTGAACTTTGGAACCTGTTTCACTTCATCAATCCCGGCCTGCTGGGATCGCCCGAGGTATTTCAGCGCCGGTTTGCGATTCCGATCGAACGTGACCATTGCGCGGAATCCCGCCGTCGTCTGAAGAGGCTTGTTCAACCGTTTCTGTTGCGACGCACAAAGACGCAGGTTCTGGCTGAGCTGCCGTCGCGCACTGAGCAGACTCTGATGGTGGAAATGAGCAAAGAGGAAGCCGCATTTTACGAGGCCTTGCGAATTCGCGCGGTCGAAAAGCTGGCCGACACAACAAATACTGGCGGCGCGCAGCATCTTAGAATTCTGGCTGAGATCATGCGGTTGCGACGTGCCTGCTGTCATCCCAAACTGGCGATGGAAGACTGCGGTTTACCCAGCGCCAAGCTGGCACTCTTTTCGGAGACGATTGATGAACTGCTGGAGAACCGTCACAAAGCATTGGTCTTTAGTCAGTTTGTGGATCACCTGACGATTCTGCGTGAAGAATTGGATCGCAAAAAGATTTCGTATCAATATCTCGACGGCAGCACGTCAGCGGCTGAAAGAAAGAAGCGCGTGGAAGCATTTCAATCGGGCGAAGGTGATGTCTTCCTGATCAGCTTGAAAGCAGGCGGCCTTGGCCTGAATCTGACGGCCGCCGACTATGTCCTGCATATGGACCCATGGTGGAATCCTGCCGTCGAAGATCAAGCCTCCGACCGCGCTCACCGCATGGGCCAGCTGCGTCCTGTCACGATTTATCGCTTCATCACAACTGGGACGATTGAAGAACGCATCAGCGAAATGCACGCTTCAAAACGTGACCTCGCCGATAGTCTGCTGGAGGGAACTGATGTGTCCGGAAAACTCACGGCCGAACAGCTGCTGACGCTGATCCGCGATTAGTTTTGCTGGAGTACAGGCTTTAGCCTGCCACCGGGCAATTCAGAATCTGGTACGGTGTTGATTTTGGAAACAAAGCTCCGCAGCCTGAAGGCTGTACTCCAACGAGCGATTCGCTGGAGTACAGGCTTTAGCCTGCCACCGGGCAATTCAAGATCTGCTACGATGTTGATTTACAAAACGAATCTCAGCAGCCTGAAGGCTGTACTCCAACGGGAGCAAAGGAAATGGCGGACTCATCGGCCATGTATCGCTGGCGAAGGATGACGCCGGAGCAACGTGACGCAGCATTGAAGCATCGACGCGAATCTCTCCGCCCCTGGCATAGCCCACCTCACTATGACAATTTCGAAACAAGCTTTTTCATGATCACTGCCGCATGTTTTGAACATCGTCCGGTGATTGGCAAAACTCCAGATCGAATGGCTGATTTCGAGTCACGGCTGCTGGAAGTATTATACGCAACATGCCGTACAATCTTTGCGTGGACGGTGTTACCCAATCACTACCATGCACTGATCGATACGCAGTCTGTGAAATCTCTGCTTGCCGAAATTGCGAAACTTCACGGGCGATCATCCTTCGACTGGAATGGTGAGGAAGGTCTACGTGGCCGACAAGTCTGGTACAACGCCGCTGAGACGGAAATGAAATCCGAAGGACATTACTACGCGACACTGAACTACGTACTCAACAATGCCGTGCATCACGGCTACGTACAACGTTGGTCAGAATGGCCATACTGCAATGCGGCTCAGTATCTTGAAGCCGTCGGTCGGGAAAGAGCTCTTGCGATCTGGCGTTCTTATCCATTGTTTGATTACGGAAAAGACTGGGACCCCTGTGATTTCTGACGCGCCCCCGCTGGAGTACAGGCTTCGGCCTGCTGTTTATCAGTTCAGAATCAGTGACGATGTTAATTTCAGGAACGACATCCAGCAGCCTAAAGGCTGTACTCCAACAGGTAATTCGCTGGAGCACAGGCTTTGGCCTGCTGTTTGTCAGAATCCGATCCCCGCAGTTGCTGCTCAGGGCAACAACACGCCTGATCGCGAAGATCGGACCGCGAATCCGTCACTATAATGGTTCGTCTGTGACGCAGCCTTCTGACGCGGACTTCACGCAACGAATGTATTTCGCCAGCGTTCCGCGCGTCGCCTTGAATGGCGGAGCTACGAACTTAGCCCTGCGAGCAGCAAGTTCACTCACTGGCACATCGACATTGATTTCATTCTTTTCTGCATCAATCGTGATGGTGTCGCCGTCTTGCAACAGAGCGATTGGGCCGCCAACCTGAGCTTCTGGAGTGATATGGCCAACGATGAACCCATGTGACCCGCCGCTGAAGCGACCATCGGTCAGCAACGCAACGTCGGTCCCCAAACCGGCTCCCATAATGGCCGAAGTCGGCGTCAGCATTTCCGGCATCCCCGGTCCACCTTGCGGGCCTTCGTAGCGGATAATGACCACATCGCCTTTTTTGATTTTTCCGTCTTCCAGACCTTTCAACATCAGCTCTTCTGAATCAAAACAGCGAGCCGAGCCAGTGAAGACGAGGCCTTCTTTGCCCGTAATTTTTGCGACAGCTCCGTCAGGTGAAACATTTCCACGCATGATGCGAATATGTCCGCTGGATTTAATTGGAGTTTCGATCGGTTGCACGATTTTCTGTCCCGCTTTCAGGCCAGGCAGATTCTTCAGGTTCTCGGCCAGAGTCTTTCCAGTCACGGTCATGCAACTGCCGTCGATGAGTCCTTTTTCGAGCAGATATTTGAGCACCGCCGGCGTACCACCGATCGTGTGCAGATCTTCCATGACGAACTTGCCGCTTGGCTTTAGATCGGAAATGTATGGAACACGGTCGCTGACTTTCTGGAAGTCGTCGATTGTCAGCGACACGTTGATCGCCCGTGCCATAGCGATCAAATGCAGCACTGCGTTGGTCGATCCACCGGTCGCCATGATAATGACCATGGCATTTTCGAATGCAGCTCGTGTCATGATGTCGCTTGGCTTGATGTCCTTTTCAAGCAGGTTACGAATCGCCGCGCCGGCCTTAAGACATTCTTCAAGTTTTTCGGGATCTTCCGCAGGAGTTGATGAGCTGTATGGCAACGTCATCCCCATGGCTTCAATCGCCGAAGCCATCGTATTGGCTGTGTACATGCCGCCACAGGCACCAGCTCCCGGACAGCTGTTGCGGACGATCGCGGCTCGTTCTTCTTCTGTGATCTTCTTGCTGAGGTATTCACCATAGGACTGAAATGCGGAAACGATGTCGAGCTTTTCTCCTTTGAGTCCGCAGCCTGGTTTAATCGTACCACCATAGACCATCAATGCTGGCCGATTCAGCCGTGCCATGGCCATGATGCAGCCTGGCATATTCTTATCACAGCCTGGCAGTGAGATGTTCGCGTCGTACCATTGAGCGGCCATCACAGTTTCGATCGAATCGGCAATCAGGTCGCGAGACTGAAGGGAATATGACATGCCGTCAGTTCCCATGGAAATACCGTCGCTAACACCGATGGTATTGAACCTCATTCCAACCATGCCTTCAGCCTGCACGCCCTCGTGAACTTTGGCGGCGAGGTCCATAAGGTGCATGTTGCACGGATTGCCTTCGTACCAGACGCTGCTGATGCCAACCTGAGCTTTGTCCATATCGGCACGGTCCATGCCGGTGGCGTAGAGCATGGCCTGAGACGCCCCTTGAGACGCGGGTTGAGTGATTCTGCGGCTGAATTTATTGATTTGAGTCATGACAATCGAATTTCGGCAGGCGGGACGTGAGTGAAAGCGGACAACAGACTCCGCGAAACCGCAGACGATAGCAGCCTGCAGGCAAACTGGCAAAGTCGTCGCCAGCATTTCCCGTCAATGTCACCGCGAGGCATGGAGAAGACGTCGTCGCTCAGTTATTGCGTTTTAGACTCACAGTTTTCGCGGTAGGCGTTCAGATCTGCCGCAATTCTATCGAGGTCTGCATCGGTGAGTTTCTTGCGAGTCTCCCGGATCATTGCGATGAAGTGAGAAATCTCGTTCGGTTGATATGGATACCCAATATTTCCATCCGGAGCGAAGGATGAGGCCAACTCTTTTCCGGTTGAGTCCAATATGACCATCCAAGGTATTCCACCGTTTCTCTGTGCGGCTAATCGCCCTGCGACTTGTTCGCCATTCGTCATGCGTATCGTATCAATCTTGATATCCACATAATCGGTCGCCAACAAAGCATCGTGGTCCTGAACGAACTGAGCCAGCACATTGCACCAGCCACAGTAGGGCGATCCAACTCGGACCAGAACATATTTGTCCTCGATTGCGGCCCTGGCGAGTGAGTCGGCGAGATGTTTCTCTGCGTCAATGCCTTCTGGAATCCACTTGAGCAAGAACTGTGAGACCAGCGCAGGATCATGTTTTGGTCCTTCTTCGAGCGATCCGGTTTCTTGATTCGTTAGTACAACACCATTTTCATCTAACACTGTCAAATGCGGAAAACTGAATTGGCGATCTTTGCCGCCGTACTCCAGCATCAGATCCCCATTCGTTTGTGCATCGATCAGTACGAGTTCAAATTCTTCGTGGACGATGGGACGAACTGTAGAATTGTTGTGAAACACATCGTGCAGCTTAAAGCACCATCCGCACCAGTTCCCGCCCCATTCGATCAGCACATGCTTGTGATCTCGCTGAGCTCTTTTCACTGCGGCAGCGATCAGTTCTTTGCCGTTTGGTTCTTCGATGTAAATCGGATCGCGTATTGATTTTGTGCTGGAGGAAGGTGCCGTGGAGGTCTGTTCGGTTTCACCGATGTCTGCAGATTCAGACTGCACTTCGATCATGGATTCTGTCAGGCGGCGTGTTGCCGATGTCTCAAGCTTCATGCTGGCTGCTGCATCGTCACTTGTAACGTCGAGCTGGGCAATTCGGCTTGTGTCTTTCGCCGTGTCAGCAGCGCTGGAATTCGCAACTTGATCAGATTTATTGCATCCCATGAGCATCGCCGAGACGCAGCACATAGCGATGCGCTGCGTGATGCACAGGGGCTTAACCAACTGTCGGAACATCTTTAGAACTCCGCCAAGGGTATACTCTTGAATTGCAAACCGTAGTTGGAAACAAAAAATTCGAAGACGAACAAGAAGCGGACATCTATTGCGCGTACACCGGGAAATCAATATAGCCTTTTTCTCCAGTCGAGGAGTACCAGTCAGAGATCGGAGCTGTCTCCGCGAGCGGCCAAGTGTTGCGGAAGCGTTCTACAAGGTCAGGATTGCTGATGAATGGCCGTCCGAATGCGATCAAGTCTGCGTATCCGTCAGCAATCGCCTGTTCAGCCGTCTCCTGCGTGTAGCCGCAGTTGCCAATCAGCGGTCCCTGGAAAACCTTGCGAAAATCTGCCAGAGTCATTGGTTCGCCGAGATTATGATAGCCAAAGGCAAGACCGTCCATAACATGCAAATATGACAGGCCACACGAATTCAACTGATTCGCGACATACGTAAACTGCTCTCGGTAATCCGGTGAGCCCATGTCATTAAAAACGCCGTTCGGAGAAAGCCGCACTCCAACTCGATTTGCCGGCCAGATTGAAACGATAGCTTCGACGATCTCTTTCAGGAATCGATATCTGTTCTCAATACTCCCTCCGTATTGATCGGTTCGCTGATTCGTTTTTGACTGCAGGAAGTTGTCGATCAGATAACCGTTGGCACCATGAATTTCGACACCGTCGAAACCGGCATCCTTCGCTCGCCGCGCTGCCATCGCATAGTCTGCGACGACGCGAGGAATCTCCGCCGTTTCGAGTGCGCGAGGAACTTCGTGAGGTTGCTTGCCCGTTGGGGTGTGAATATATGGTTCGTTGATTTTGATTGCTGATGCTGCCACAGCAAGTTGCCCGTTATGAAAACTGCTGTGCGAGGCCCGTCCCATATGCCACAATTGCAGGAAGATAGCTCCGCCTTTAGCGTGCACGGTACTAACGATTGGCTTCCATCCATCTGTCATTTCATCAGTGTAGATTCCGGGCGATTCGATCCAGCCATTGGCTTCTTCGGAAATCGTCGTGGCTTCGGTAATGATTAAACCGGCTGAGCTGCGCTGTTTGTAGTACTCCGCCATGAGTGCATTTGGAATGCGCCCGACTCCCGCTCGAGATCGCGTCATCGGTGCAAGAACAATGCGATTGGGAAGAGCCAGATCATGCAGAGAAAATGCTTGAAACAGAGCTTGGTTTGGCATGGAACTTCATTCGCCTTTATTCTAATCGTTTAATTCTTTGAGAGCTCAGCTGGAGCCACGGCTGCGAGTGGTTTGTTCTGCTCGTGGTCGAAAATGAGGTCCGTCTTCGGCGAGCGGGGGATGTCAATCCCCTGATTATTGGCCTCACGTAGGATCAGGGGACTCAAGTCCCCCGCTCGTCTCAATTCTGACCGCGCGATGTATGACGCTGTTTATGTAAGTCGTGTCGTCGGTTCTGGGAAGCCACTTCGATCACTTTTCCCAATCAAGGCAGTTCGTTCCGGCAGGAACTCCGACCTTGGACAGGGTTAACTCCCGGTCGGGAGGATCGTGACGGTTCCCTGTTCGATATTCTGTAACCGTTCACGGAATCGAAATGCTCTTGGGTCGGTTCAGGGAATTTTGTTAGCGTCCGCACATGGACGCGAAAGACAAGATCATAGAGGAACTTCAGCAGCTTGTGGCGCAGTTGACGGCAGAGATCGCTGACCTGAAA
>JANOZG010000850.1:0-4537 GCA_031429275.1 Planctomycetota bacterium | reverse complement strand
TCGAACAGCCGCAGCGAGATCAGATCGTGGCCGTCTCCGGTGGTCAAACACCCGCAACGCTGGCCGGGGCACTGCTTCGTGCCTTCGATCCGGATGCCATCGCCGAACGAGCCACCGGAAAGCCGGGTGCCGAACCGCAGGAAGTTGCCCCGGAAGACTTCGCAGCGACTCAGCAGCAGCTTATCGAAGAAGCCTGTGCGCCGTTCGATAAGCCTGCATTGCGGCAGACGCTTGAGGATTTGAAAAAAGAAACCGAGCAAACAATCGACATTTACACGCCGGACGAAGTTCTGAGCAAAGGCTTCGACGTCGCTGCCAGGGAGAAAGCCGCTGGACTCGTCCAGGCGTTTCGTGATTATCTCTCCGAACATCAGACGGAGATTGACGCTCTGCAGATTCTCTATAGCCGTCCGTTCAAACAACGGCTGACGGAACCGATGCTGAAGGAACTGGAAAAGAAACTTCGCGATAACCACGCGGCGTGGACGGAAGATCGTCTTTGGGACGCCTTCGCCACGACAGAGCCCGCCAAAGTCAAGGGGCGTTCTCAGGCCGGGCGGTTTGCCGATCTTGTGTCACTCGTCCGATTCGCCCTGGAACAACAACCGGTTCTCGCGCCGTTTGCCGATTCCGTTTGTGAACGCTTCAGCGAATGGCTGATGGACAAGGCCAAATCTGGTTCAGTCTTTACGCCGGAACAACTCACCTGGCTGAATCTCATCCGCGACCACATCGCCGCCAGCCTCAGCATCGAAGCCGACGACTTTGACTATTCGCCGTTCAGTCAGCAAGGCGGACTCGGCAAAGCCTATCAACTCTTCGGCGACCAACTGCCGACACTGCTTGAGGAACTGAACGGAGTTCTTGTGGCATGAAAAAGGGCATCAGCAAAAAGAAGGCGACACCAGCGAAAGCGACTGGCGACTACTCCGGTCTGTTGAGCGGTGTCCGTGAACTGTTTGAAGCCGCTCGCTGCGCCAGCGCGCGAACAGTCAATGCGTTCATGACAGCAACCTACTGGGAAATCGGTCGGCGCATTGTGGAGTTTGAACAAGGTGGGGAAAAACGGGCAGGATACGGTGAGGAATTACTTAAACGGCTGGCACAGGATCTATCGGTGCATTGTGGCCGCGGGTTCTCACGCCAGAATCTCCAGAATATGCGCCAGTTTTACCTATCTGTCGCGCCGGATCGAATTTGCCAGATGCTGTCTGGCAAATTGGGCGAGCCACAGATTTGCCAGACACCGTCTGGCATTTCCGAAACACCGCCAGAAAAACTGGAAAGGCCACCCGAAAGGCAATCCTCGCCACCCTTCGCTTTGGCCGAGCTCGCACGCACATTCTCGCTTCCCTGGTCGCATTATGTATTGCTGATCAGCCGCAGCCGCTCTCCGGAAGCCTTCGCGTTCTACCATGCTGAAGCGCTGCGCGGCGGATGGTCGGTGCGGCAATTGCAACGTCAAATCGACAGTCAGTTCTATGAACGCGCCGCTCTGTCACGTAACAAAGCGTCGATGTTAAGAAAGGGACAGAAGTCTGAACCAGGTGACAAAGTTTCGGCAGAGGACGAAATCCGTCATCCACTGGTTCTGGAGTTTCTGGGACTGCGGGACGAATATTCCGAAACAGATCTCGAAGACGGATTGATTCGACACTTGGAGACATTTCTCCTGGAGCTTGGCAATGACTTCGCGTTCGTTGGTCGACAACGGCGACTACGGATTGACGATGAGTGGTACCGAGTCGATCTATTGTTCTTCCATCGGCGGCTGCGGTGTCTCGTTATTTTTGACCTAAAGCTGGGCCGCTTCTCACACGCCGATGCCGGTCAAATGCATGTGTACCTGAATTATGCCCGGGAGCACTGGACGCAGCCGGATGAGAATCCTCCGGTGGGCATCATTCTGTGCAGCAGCAAAGGCGAATCACTCGTGCGATACGCGACCGATGCGTTGCCGAGCAAGTTATTGGTGCGTGAGTACATGACCGCCTTACCTGACGAGGCGACACTCGCGATGGAGATCGAGAAAACCCGCCGGATCCTGGAGTCACGAACATGAATCCAGACGATTGCAGGTATCCAATTTGGCAACCGTCCGTTGCCAAACTCACCAAAAATCAAAGAAACAACGTAGGTCCTGCCTGCCGGGCAGGACTTTCGAGCAACGCTCGAACCGCGTTGGAGCGAACAATCATTGAACGTCGCCGCGTGGCCCATCAATCCACCAACGTAGCCGTCTCGCTCCGTCGAGACGAGCCTTTTGGTATCCGACTCTGCGCTATCTGGCCGGTGATCTTCCACTACGCTTTCAGATGTGGCGGCGCGCAGGGTATGTTGCGAGTGAAAGAACGAGGGCTCATCACGGCGGAGCGTGATGGCTACATTTGTTGCCTCAACGTCACCACGTTACCGATCAATCAACCTGCGTTTGGTCGCAGGTCGCGACACGTCGCGACGTCGTCCTCGGCAAAGAGGACCTACCGAACACAATCCATGCCAGCAGCAAAGACCAACACGCTGAGGACACTCAGCCCATGAAAAAGAAAGCCACCGCACGCCCGGCAAATGCCACCAGCCGTCAGTCAACACTCAACTTCCCGACCTCATCCGAAGCCGACGTCGTCGCCGAGTCCGCCGCTGCGGCGACCTTGACGAAGCCTGGAGTGAAGAATCGCAGGAAGGGAACCGCGGATTTCGCGGATGACGCGGATAATCGCAACACGGCTGGCTGCAATTCATCCGTGATATACGCGAAATCCGCAGTCAAAAACGACAGCTTGTACGAAGATTCCACGTCACTGCCGGATGGGTGGCGTTGGATCAAGTTCGGCGACGTATGCAAAGTGCAGGGTGGCTTCGCGTTTAAGAGCAAGGATTACACAAAAAACGGCGTTCCGTTGGTACGAATATCCAATCTCGTCAACGAATCAGTCCGTTTCGAATCTGACACAGCTCATTTGCCGTTAGAAGCATTGAAGAAGCATCCGGAATTCGTCTTAAAAAACGGTGATGTGCTTATCGCAATGTCTGGTGCAACAACCGGAAAAATGGCAACGTTCTCCCTCGATACACAAGCACTACTCAATCAGCGCGTTGGCCGTTTTCGTCTGTTGCCGGGTGCGCAGGTTGAGCCACGTTTTTTGAGACTAATGGTTCAACAACTGACTCGCAGGGTCCTCAAGGAAGCGTACGGTGCTGCGCAACCAAATATAAGCCCATCACAAATTGAACAGTTCGTTATTCTTCTGCCCCCGCTCCCCGAACAGCATCGCATCGTGGCGGAGATTGAGAAGCAATTCACGCGGCTGGACGCGGGGGTTGCGGCGCTGAAGCGAGTGCAGGCCAACCTCAAATGCTACCGCGTTGCCGTCCTCAAAGCCGCCTGCGAAGGCAAACTTGTCCCCACCGAAGCCGAGTTGAGAAGAACCGCGGATTACGCGGATAAAAAAATGCGACCATCCGCGTCATCCGCGAAATCCGCGGTCAAAACGCCCCCGTTCGAAACCGGCGAACAACTCCTCCAACGCATCCTCAACGAACGCCGGCAAAACTGGCAAGGGCGAGGGCAGTACAAGGAACCTGAATCGCCAGACTTAGCGACGCTGCCAACCCTCCCGGCGGGTTGGACTTGGGCGAACGTAGCTCAACTGTCATTCCTTGATGTGGGATTCGCTTTCAAGAGCGCTGAGTTCACGAAATCTGGGGTTCGCCTGCTGCGTGGAGACAACCTCGAACCGGGGAGAATGCGTTGGACAGACACGCGGTTCTGGCCAGAATCGAAACTCGATGAATTCCGCCACCTGCTTATTCTTGAAGGGGAAATCGTCCTCGCGATGGATCGTCCACTTATTTCTTCTGGATTGAAAATTGCGCGTGCCCGCGCTGATGATTTGCCATGTCTGCTTGTTCAGCGAATGGCAAGATTTCGACCCATCGTTCGTGAAATGACCTCTTTCCTCTTCACGACACTAAACACCTTCGCATTCATCCGGCACTTGCTCGGTGGTCAAACGGGCACACAACTCCCTCACATCAATGGCGAGGGAATTCAGAGTTTTCCGATCCCCCTTCCACCCCTCGCCGAACAAACCCGCATCGTCGCAGAAGTCGAGCGGCGGTTGAGTGTGGTGGACGAAGTGGAAGCAGTCGTCTCCGCAAACCTGCAGCGAGCGAACCGGCTTCGCCAGTCCATCCTGCAAAAGGCTTTCACCGGCAAACTGACCGGTGCAGACACTTGTGACCATGGCTGACAAGGTCAACAGTGAAGGAACTGAAACCATGAGCGACCAGAATCAATTCCTGCTCTACACCGCGCCCAACGGCGCGGTGAAGGTGGATGTCGTACTGAAAGATGAGACTGTCTGGTTGACTCAAAAGGCCCTGGCCGAACTGTTGGGTGCGATTCCGTTTTGCGTAGTTCGAAGTGGCGGATTAAGCTGTGTTTTTAGAGGTTTTGAATTTGAGTTCGGAAACCATGTTCATGGGGGAGGGGCTCCATTTCCACGACGTAAGGCAACGTGATTTTTTGCCGATA
>JANOZG010000849.1:0-5061 GCA_031429275.1 Planctomycetota bacterium | reverse complement strand
CAAAGAATCCTCGAAAACATTGTCTTTCTTCAGCGAACTGGGGAAGTCGGGCTAACGCCTGTGACTTATACTCCACGCGGTCGAAAATGAGTCTGGCGAGCGGAGCGGCGTAAGCCCTCCGGTACCTCGTTCTTGTACCGGCAAGCTGACGCATGCCGCTCGCCAATTGTCTCACTCATGACCGCGCGGAGTATAGTTCCGTTGGATGTAGTCTGCCGTTGTTTGCCGCGCCGAAAGCATTAGAAAGATTCTCCCTCCAGTGAATCACTCAATAGTCAACGACGAAAATGCAGCCCAGCCGGCAGCCTCACTGCTGACATGGCTGCAGCTCCTGCGGTTCCCAACCGTTTTCACCGCCATTTCCAACATCCTGTGCGGCTATCTGATTACACATCGGCTGACCATAGCAGAACTCGCTCAGCAAAAGCATTTGTTGTTTTTGTTGCTTTCCAGCGCTGGTCTGTATCTGGGCGGCATGGTGTTGAATGATGTTTTCGATGCGAATCTTGACGCGATCGAACGGCCGGAACGACCAATTCCATCAGGGCGAATTTCTCGCAACGCCGCTGGCATTTTCGGGGCATTGTTGATGACAATTGGCACCGCATGCGCAGCATCTGCGGGGCAGGGGAGTCTGTTGATAGCAGCACTCATCGTTATCGCGGTCTTGCTGTACGATGGCTATTTGAAATCAACGATTGCTGCACCGCTGGGCATGGGAACCTGCCGGTTCTTGAATTTAATGCTCGGAGCCAGTGCCGCCAGCACAGTCACTTCGGTATGGCAAACGACGCCAATGACAGTTGCGGCGGGGCTTGGGATCTATATTGTCGGCGTGACCGTCTTTGCTAAAAACGAAGCTGGCAAAAGCAGCTCGATCGGGCTGTCCGCTGGCGTCGCCATCATGCTCTGTGGAATTGGTCTGGACGCATGGCTGGTCACAACACACGGAATCAAAGACGCAATCCCCGGCAGTCGCATGGCGCTGCTGATTTTGGGTCTCAATGTCCTGCTGCGAGCGGCCAACGTTGTGGGCAATCCACAACCGGGCAGAATTCAACGCACCGTGGGACTCATGTTGCTGTGTATCATTTTCCTCGATGCTTTGGTGGTATTCGGCCTGACAGGCGACGTGAAGCAGGCAGTGCTGATCATCATGCTCGTCGCACCAGCGACACTGGTGCGACGATTCATTCCGATGAGTTAATCTGCTACTGTTCCGCACTGAAGACGCGGATCTCTACACGACGGTTTTTGGCGTGATTAAGTGGATCTTTGGGATCTCCGGGACGGGCCCAGCCAATGCCGACCGCGTTGAACTGATTGGGATCAAGACTGTACTTCTGAATCAAAGCTTCCTTTACGGAGTTGGCTCGGTTTTCTGAGAGTTGCTTGACCAGTCCATCGTCTGGCAGAAGGGCTTTCATCGACGCATCGGTATGGCCTTCGATGACAATTCTTGCCGCACCGAACTGACCGGCGAGCTTTGAGATTTCGTCAAGGATGAAATCCACATTGGGATCGTAAAGCTCTTCAGTCTCTTTGCCGTCAGCGCCTTTGCGAAGAATCTTATTCATCACATTGGAATTGTTCGGAGCAAAGTGAATGATCACCGTGTTGGTCAGAACTTCGTCGGACTCAGCAATGATCTCACCCGTTGTCTTTGGTGCAAACCGTGCCTGATATTCATCGCGTTGATCTGCATACTTTGGTTCACTTCCCAATCGTTTCAACACACTGAAATCGACAACCTGATCGAACGCTACAGGCTGGTGTGTGACTGAACGAATGCCGCGATAGATGTAGTACGCCTGTTGCCACACGGATTCGAATCGAGACGGATTGTTTTGATTCAGGAAGAACTGCACGTTCTCTGCATAGTTTGTCCAGTGTGCATCAGCCAGCATTCCTAGACAATCACTGGCTGGAATTGCGTAGCCAGCAGCCATCCACTCAGAAACTTTCAGCTTTTCTTCCTGAGCCTTCAGGGCTTCGGTGGAATCCAGAATTCCACGCACGATGCCTTCAATCAGATCAGGATGGTCCTGTGCAAAATCCGCACGTGCGAACCAGACGTCGGCAATCAGTTTGTTTGCTGTCAGAGTATTTACAAGCATACGATTGCCCGGCAGTTCTGAAAGTTTGTAAATGTCCGGAGCCCATGAAACGCAGGCAGAGATGTCCTTTTGCCCGTTGAATGCAGCCGCCGCTTCAAAGGCATCGTTCGTGTACTTGAATTTGACTTCAGCCGGCTGCACACCACCGGCCACCAACATGCTCAATGCAAAATACTGCGACGGTGAATTTTGAGCCAGGACAATCGTCTTTCCACGCAGATCGCTAACCGTCTTGATGTCTTCGCGGACGACAATACCGTCACCGCCGTTGGACCAATCGACCTGCTGGAAAATGCGAGGCATGATGCGGCTGTCTTTAGGCTTGCCACTTGCATCTACAAAGCCTTCCATGAAAAGCGGAAGCATATCCACAGTTGCCCAGCCGATATGAAAATCGCCCACAGCGTATTTGTCACGCATGTCAACAGGATTGTCGGCGAGCACCAACTGCACGCGAAACTCCTTGCCATCTTTTGTCTTCCAGACCTTGTTCGGCTGAAATCCTTCGTTGGCATGGATAATCGGTGCCCAACCCGCCCATACGTTCAGAGCGAATTGTACGGTGTTGTTTTCCAGCTTCGCATAACCAGCAGTCCCTTTGACTGGCGGCAGTCGCTCAGCCGGAACAAAGTCGTATTCCTTCTTAGTCGTGATGAAGTCATCCGCAGATCCTTCAGCCACGAGTTCTCCGCTGGTGCCACCACCGATGTTGACTTTGCTTGGATCCAGGTCCGGAGCATCACCTGAGTTCGCGTTACCCTTGGGCTCTGCGTTTGGCTCTCCAAAAAAGCCCGCCTGCATACCCGCGAAGTACACCAAGCCACCGACAACCGCAAGTACGGCCGCATAGAATGCAAATGTTGGACGCCCGTTCGACATACTAAACTCCCTTTGACTGAATTGATTCCAGCATCTCTGATGTAAGCAGAATTCGGCAATGCCACGACCGATTTGAACTGGGATAGCGCAATGTGAATTGTCGCCGCTTAGAACTCAACTCATTCACCCCTGTTCACAGCGAAGTATTTCGAAACGCACAAAGATCGCAATCGGATTAAGGAAATTTGTGAAGATAATCGCAATTTCAAGGCATCAAGCGATGCAGACTTCGCGTCGCGCGCTGCGTATTGATGATCTCCAGCGCTTCCGGGATCGCGGCAACAAAGCGAACGAGCTGTGAGGTCGAACAGCCAAGCGCGGCTGCGGCACGTTTTACGTCGAACTCTTTCGCATCAATTGCGTCCAGCGCTTCGGCCAGCATGATTGGAAAATCCTCGTGACGCTCACTGCACGAGATCTTCTGATTGCGACATCGAGATTGCCACAACGCTGACGGATTTACTTCGGTCTGCCCAATCGAGCGAACTCGAATCGCCAGCAACAGTCTCAGACGCGAAATGGCAACCTGACGATTCTGCTCCTGACTACGGCGCTCGGCGGCAAAGGAAATAATCCCGGTTGGTCGATGAGTGATCTCAATCGCCGTCTCAACCTTGTTTCGATGCTGTCCTCCGGGACCGCTATGGCGAGACCGACGGATGTCGCACTGTTGCAGCAGTGCGTCCACTGTCAAATTGACCGGATGCATGTTGTACGTGCGGAAAGAGTTTTGATCGTCTTCATCCATTCCCGCATTGTTGCACTTCAACCGATGCTCTGGAATCCCATCGCGGTAAATCGAGGCATCTCGATCGCATCAAGGATCTTAACGGCGTTTATTGTATCGAATGCCAGGATGACACGGCGAGCGCCTTGAGCGTCCGGAGTTTTGCGTTCGATCAACAGCAAATCACCAGACAACATGAAACTGCAAAACGGTATCGATTCGCCGAATGTCGTTACGGCAAGTCCGGATTTTGGAATGCTCACCGGCCATTCCGCGAATACGCGACGCATATCTTTTACTGCACCACTCGACATAAGTATTTTCCTTCAAATCCAAAGATTATCAGCACATACCCATCTTCGACGCACATTCGATGGCGACTGAAGTAGTAGGGTGCCATGCCCGCGACTTCACCGATGGAATTACGGGGAGCACATCGACATTGCCCCGACATCTCGCATAATCCGCAGAATGCTCACAACAACGAGAGTCAAAATGCAAACTCGCCGACCGCGGCCCTCGGGCTCCTCAGCAAGGCAAGTTCAGCACAATTCGAGCGATAAGTGGCGTATTCGGATACGCAAAATGAGCCTGCGTTTACCGGTCTAAGTTCAGTGCCTTTGTAATAAAGATTCCATCGTGTCAACTGTTGCCGCTGCGCCATTTGACTGGAAAACACTCAGCAGCACTTCCGTTGCGTCGGTAAAGTCAGAATTGCTTCCGACGTCAATTGAATTGCCCGCGCTGCCACACGCAGTTACTGAATTCGTACAGAAAGCCGCCAGCCCGAATTTCGACATCAAAGAACTTGCGGCCATCGTGGAAAAAGATGGAGCCCTCACCGTTGAACTGCTGAAGCACGTGAATTCCGCCGTGTACGCCATGAGGAATCCAGTCCGAAATGTGCGTGATGCAATCGTGCATATCGGAATCAATACCGCTCGCATGCACCTGCTGGCTGTCGGCATGAAGGCCGCTACGCGAGCTCTAAAAACAAAGCTGATCAATCAACGCAATTTCTGGAACGAATCGCTGCAGAGAGCACTGTTTGCCCGCGAAGTTGCGAAAAGCATGCACCTCGATCCGGGACTTGCATTTCTTGGTGGCCTGCTGCAGGATTATCTGCTACCGGTGCTGACAAACAACTACGACAAACAGTATCTGCAGTTTCTGGATGTTCCGCTCGGACAAGGTAAAGATCTTGCCACGTGGGAACGCGAGACTTTTGGTTTTGATCATGCCGCAGCGGGAGCACATTTCGCGGCGCAATGGCACTTTCCTCCTGATCTGCTGTGTGCGATTTTTTTTCACCATTCATTAGAATCAACTCTGCAAGGA
>JANOZG010000848.1:0-3821 GCA_031429275.1 Planctomycetota bacterium | reverse complement strand
CCGAATACATGCCCGATCCATGCAACGTCCTCAAAGGAGATGAACTTGAAAAGTCCTCTGCAAGTAAACCAACAAGGAGGCTATCAATTCCTTCCTGGTATCGCGCCATATTCTTGTGGTGTCGTCGCGTTGCCGGGGTTTGAGATTATTCATGTTACTCTGCAGACGCCCCTGCCCTGGCACGCGGCCATGAACGCCGCACGACGATATATGGAAGCCAGCGGCTTAACATGTCGCAATCTTTGTGCGGTCGAATTGAGATGCCCGCAGCCGTATCCGATGGACGGTTTCATCGGCTTCAACAAGGAATACAAACAGCTTCTGGATGACTGGAACATGATGGTCGATGGCATTAACCCCGTCGCGCGCACGAATGTGTCGCCAGTCTTGAATCCACCCAGCGAACCGATGTTGTTTGCTTTCTCGTACGCTCGCCCTTCTCAAAGTTCGCGACCAACATTTGTTGTCGCCGGCGGCGGAGAATTGCCAGATGGGGAACTTGCAGAACGCCGCATCGTCCTAGTCGGCGATACCAGTCCGGATGCATTGATGGAAAAAGCAGAATGCGTCGCAGAGATCATGAATTCACGACTCGAAGGACTTGGTGGCAACAGCGAATTGCTCACCACGATCGATGTCTACACGGCGCATTCACTGCTTCCCCTGCTGGAAGGTGTTCTGGAATCAAGAATGCCGGCGATTGCGCGTCTGGGAGTTCGCTGGTTCCATTCACGGCCACCGATTGTGGATATTGAATTCGAAATGGACATGCGAGGTGTGGTGCGAGAAGACGTCGTGAATTTGTGATTCTTCTTCGTAATCGCGTTAGCGTCGCCTGAATTGCGTATGACGTACGGCTTTATCTTTCTGCCCCAAATCTTTCTGCCCCGAGAGAAGAATGCAGTTGATCCGTTTAATGTGAGTTTTCAGCCAGCTGTGGCGATAGGCGACAACACTCTGGCAAGCACGACGACGACACGTCATGATGGGTTGGAAGTTGAGCTGTCAATCCTGGTGAACTAGAGTCATGACAATACACCCAGGCCATCTTGCTGCAATCTGTTTCTGCTGCCTGGTGTCAATCCAGCAGGCACAGGCGGACGAAAAACCGCTCATCTTTGAAACAGACATTCGGCCCGTTCTAACGGTCAAATGCGGAAAGTGTCACAGCGACAAAGTCCAGAAAGGCGGGCTGGACCTTTCGTCGATCGCAGGAATTCGGCACGGCGGTGAGTCCGGTGAAGCGGCAGTGGCGGCAACAGTTGACGACAGTCTGCTTTGGACCATGATCGAAAGCGGTGACATGCCTCCTGCGGGACAGCCTTCGCTCACAACCGACGAACGCAAGTTGATTCGCCGCTGGATTGCCAGCGGATCTGCGTCAGAACAACCAGCGGAGCAAGTCATCACTCAGCACGACGTGTTGCCCATCGTCCTGCTGCGATGCACGACCTGTCATGGTGCTCGATTGAAACAAGGTGGCGTCGATCTGCGAACTCCAGCATCCATGCGACTGGGCGGAAAGAACGGTCCGTCTTTGGTCCCAGGCGATGCAGACGCCAGCCTCATGATTCAACGAATTGAAAGCGAAGCATGCCCACCCCGAGATCTGCTGCTGAAGTTCTTTGTCAAACGCCCGCCAAAATCCGAAGTGAAAATCCTGCGGGACTGGATCGCGGCTGGTGCGGTTGAGTTTGATATCCAGCCCGATGTCGCCACGGCAGATCCAGATCCGCAGGTGTCTGAAGAAGACCGGCAGCACTGGGCATTTCAACGGCCAGTCAAGTCGGAAGCTGCAACATCAATCGATGATTTCATTCGGGCGAAGCTGTCAGAAAACGGCATGGATCATTCCCCCGAAGCCGATCGCGACACGCTGATCCGCCGCGCGTATTTCGATCTCATTGGCATGCCTCCAAGTCTTGCAGAATGGAAACAATGGCGGACCAGTGCCGATCCGAATTTGTATGAGGCGATGATCGATCACTTGCTCGATTCGCCGCACTACGGCGAACGCTGGGGACGATACTGGCTCGATCTGGCGGGCTATGCAGATTCTGAAGGCGGCGTTTCGCACGATCCGATCCGTGAGGTGGCGTGGAAGTATCGCGACTATGTCATTGATACCTTCAACAACGACAAACCCTACGATCGATTTCTGCTGGAACAGATCGCCGGCGACGAATTGATTGACTGCGAGAACGCATCCATCGTCACCGATGAGATGGTGGAGAATCTGACAGCCACCGGCTTTCTTCGAATGGGCATCGATCAGACCGGTTCGCGAACCATGAATTTCGTTCCGGAACGACTGGGCGTCATCAGTGACGCGATCACCGTTGTCAGCTCTGGGCTCATGGGCCTGACGATGGAATGTGCTCGATGTCATTCGCACAAATACGATGCGATTCCTCATCGAGACTACTATCGCTTCAAAGCCATTTTTCAAGGCGCGCTGGATGAACATGACTGGTTGAGTTTCAGCAATCGTTCACTGAAAATTGCGACGCCGGAACATCGGCTGCAAGTTGCCGCCGTGAATCCGCCGCTCACTGCAGAGCTGAAACAGCTGACCGCGAAATTGAAACAAGCGGTGGCTGCGTTGAAGATCGAAACACTGCGTCAACATTATCCCAATCAATCGGAAATGGATCGCAACAACACGCTGGCCGCATTGAAGATCGCGGACAACAATCGCACGTTGCCTCAACGAGTTCTTGTGGAAAATCTGCAGCGAGTTGAAGTGCTGCCGGATTCTGAGCAACCGCCTTCTGTTCTGGCAACTCGCCGAGCTGTTGCAGAACTGGAACATGACATCGAACGGATTCGCCAGCAGATGGTGCCGCCGTTGCAGATCCGAGCGTTATGGGATCGCGGAGCTCCGTCGCCGACTTATATTCTGCGGCGTGGTGAATACGACAAGCCCGGACATCTTGTCGGCCCCGGAATTCCTTCCGTGCTGACGGATGGCAAGACACCGTTCGTGCCTGAGCCACCGTTTCCAGACGGCACGCCCAGGACCGGTCGGCGTCTGGCGTTCGCTCGCTGGCTGATTCAGCCGACACATCCACTGACATCGCGAGTGATGGTCAATCGCATTTGGTATCACCATTTTGGAACCGGCCTGGTGAAATCGCTGGAGAACTTAGGCGTCAAAGGAGAACCACCTTCGCATCCCGAGTTACTCGATTGGCTCGCCGTGGAATTTGCCGAACGTGGCTGGAGCGTGAAGCAGATGCACCGTCTGATCATGAATTCCCGCACCTATCGACAGTCAAGTCGCATCACCGATCAACACCAGCAGCTCGATCCGCAGAACCGTCTGCTTTCGCGGATGTCGCTGAGGCGAATGGATGCGGAGGCGCTGCGGGATTCGATGCTCTTTGTGTCCGGACGGCTGGACGACCGACAAGGTGGTCGGCCAGATTCGGTATCGGTGAATCGTGATGGTCTCGTCAGCATCAATCCAACCGCACATGGCCTTTGGCGACGAAGCGTGTACGCTCAATATCGTCGTACGGAAATCCCGTCGATGCTGGAGACCTTCGATTATCCCGAGATGGGACCGAACTGCATGGCCCGCAACGTTTCTGTCATCTCGCCACAGTCGCTGATGATGATCAACAACGATCACGTGCGAGAACTGGCGGAGTCGTTTGCCAAACGCGTGGATGCGATGCGCGCCGAGCATGATTCTGACGAATCAGACCTCAGCAAGCCGGAGAGTGAGAGGCTGATTGAAACCGTTTACAACCTCGCGTTGAGTCGAAATGCAAACGACGTTGAGCGGCGCATCGGAGTCGAAGCACTCGGCACGCTGC
>JANOZG010000847.1:0-35512 GCA_031429275.1 Planctomycetota bacterium | reverse complement strand
GCCGCAAAACAATTTGGTATTTCAGCATTAGTCGATGACACGATCGCAATTGATGCGGGCACCATTGGATTGCTGTGGCCAATTGACCGGCAGATGAAGATCAAGCATGTGTTTCTTTCACACAGTCACCTTGATCACGTTGCTTCACTGCCGTTGTTTCTGGATAACATATACAAGCCGGGACCGGACTGCCCGTCGGTCTATGCGTGCGATGCATCCGAAAAGTGCCTTCGTGAAGATATTTTCAACGACCGATTATGGCCCGATTTTCTGCGGCTGTCTGAAGAAGAAAGTCCGTTTTTAAAACTTCATACGCTGAAGCAGGAAGTGCCGGTCAGACTGCCCGGTCTGACCGTGACGCCTGTTCCGTTGAAGCACGTCGTGCCCACCATGGGATTCATCCTGCAGGACTCGGGCAGTGCCATAGCGATTGTTTCGGACACTGGTCCATCAGAGCGAATCTGGGAATTGCTGGCTGCCATCGAGAATCTTCGAGCCGTCATTCTCGATTGCAGTTTTCCGAATTCACATCGTTGGCTGGCTGACAAGTCCGGACATCTGTGTCCGGAACTCTTTGAAAAAGAAATTCACGACCTGCCGGATTCTGTCAGGATCATTGCGTACCATTTGAAACCCTGTTTTTTTGATGAGATTGCGCGGGAACTGAAGTTAATTCCTCGTGCCAATCTGGAGATCGGTGTTCCCGGTTGTGAGTACAATTTCTGATCCAGAATTCGAGACGTTACGCAGCAGCAGGCATTCAGGATGATCGAGCTTCTAGTCATCGGTAAAGAAACGGCACAGCGTTTCAGTATTCCGATCGTCGAATCGCAAACCGTGCGGCTTGGCCGGTCGTCACAATGCGAGATTGCCGTTCCCTGGGATCGCGAGATCTCCAGAATCCATGCAGAAGTGACCCTGTCTCACGGATACGCGCTGATCAGAAAACTGGACGCCGCCCGAAACCTGCTGGTCTTTAAGGGCAAAGAAACGACATCTGTCAATCTTCAGATTGATGAGGAGTTTCAAGTCGGTCAAACGATTTTTCGTCTGGCATCGACCGGCGACTCATCCGCAAACAGCGTCAGAGAATCGGTAGTCAACGAATACACGTTCGCGCCGGGCGAACTGCGCAGTGTCCCGTTTGTGCAGACGCAGGGGCGGTCCCTTGAACTTCTGGCGACGATTCCGCAAATCATGCAAGAGTCAAAGGATGACCCCGCGTTTGCAGCAGCGATGGTAAAACTGCTGCTTGAGGCGATCCCTCGATGTCACGCGGCTGCGGTGGTAGTTTTCGACAATATCGGCGAACACGACGACCTCACTGAAATTCCCAAACCATCCCTTGTTCGATGGAACAGCCGCGATGAAGGTGCCAGCCAGTTTCGGCCAAGTCATCGCCTGATGGCTAAGTCGATCAAAACGAAAGAGAGCGTTCTTCATATCTGGGATTCATCTGGCCAGGAAGCGGTCTTTACAAATCTTGGCAATCTCGACTGGGCGTTTTGTATTCCGCTGCTGGATGAATCCTCTCACGGCTGGTGCCTCTATCTGAGCGGAGCTTTTGATTCACTCCTGACGTCAGTCATGAAGAACGAACTGCAGGAGCCGATGCGATTTACAGAACTGATGGCTCAGTTCATCGGTGCGACGCGGTCTGTCCGGCTGCTGCAGAAAACGCAGACGCGAATGGCCAGTTTTTTTCCGCCAGCCGTGGTCAAGACGATTACCAATGAAAACGCCGACGCGATGCTGCAGCCGCGAACGAGTAAGATCACGGTCCTGTTCTGTGATCTCCGTGGCTTCTCAAAGAAAACGGAACAGGCAGACGGAGATCTCCCGGCGCTCCTGATCAGGATCAGTGCTGCGCTCAGTGCAATGGTCCGCAGTATCATGGAACACGGCGGGGTCATTGCAGATTTTCAGGGCGATGCGGTTTTGTCATTCTGGGGTTGGCCGCAGACCACTGAGGATGGACCACTCCTCGCTTGCCGCGCTGCGATGGACATGCGGCAACAATTCGCAGATGGCAGCACAGATGAAAGCCATCCGCTGCACGGGCTTTCTATTGGTATCGGCATTGGCCACGGGATCGGTATCGCGGGCCAGATTGGTCCACCGGAACAGAGCAAAGTTGGTGTTTTCGGAGCAGTGGTCAATCAGGCATCTCGTTTGCAGGGCATGACGAAACAGTTCCGCACTCAGATCCTTATCGATGACGCGACGGCGACCGTCATCAGGCAACGCGGCGAACCAAAGACTCTGCGATGCCGCCGAATTGCCTGCGTAAGACCACGCGGCATGGATACTGTCGTGCGTCTCAGTCAGTTGCTGTGGCCGGATGGTGCGGCTGGCGAACTTTCGAACGAACAAATCGAACTTCATGAGCGCGCGATGGACCTGTTCCATGGAGGACAATGGGCGGAAGCAGAAAGCCTCTTTGGGACTCAACTTGTTCAAGATGATGCGAATTCGCCAATTCGCGAGATGATCCGTCAAAGCCTGGGAATTCCGCCGAATCCATGGGACGGCGTCGTGAATTTACGTCCCGATTGAAATCCCGCAGCCTCAGATCTCCTGTACTCGCGTCGCACCGCCGCTAGCCTTATTCTTCGCACGCCGCTGGCTGTGAGCCGCAAACCGCTTGCCGCAGGTTCGTTGCAAAAAACGGGCGGCCACCGCTGGACGCGCTTTGCAGCTCAGAATTAGTCATCGATTCGATAAATCCAACATTGGCGTTCTTACTGGTTCAAGCCGTATACCCTGCGAATCCGATAAGATGATTCGGGGCTTCTTGATTTTTTGATGCATACAGCAAGGAATGCTGAAGTGCAGTCGGTTGTCGATCGGGGTTCCACGGGGGGATGATCGTGCGACGACTCAAGATTGCCACTGGAATTCTCTTTGTCTGGGCAGTGCTGTCAACTCATTTGACTGTGAATGCCGCACCTCAGGCAGGCCCGCGATCAGCGCTTCCTCCGACGGATGCGACTGTTCAAACGCCATCCAATTCAAATCCATCGCCGCCGTCGCAGAACACACCTCCGCAGAACACTCCTCCGCAGACGCGACGTCCGGGGACCGCGGCAACTGGCAATAGCTCGCCGGATTTTCTACGTGGACTTCAGTTGGCAGATTCGGGGTCCCGTCGAGGTCGCCAGTCACATCAATCTCTCCTGGCTCCTGCTCAATTCCATGGAAGTTTCTTTGGCTCGTCCGGGCTGGTCACTGCCCGTGCCATAGACGGTCAAGTGGGGCAGCTCTCAGCCGACATTCCTGCTGCGGGCGGCAATGCACGCTTCAATATTGCGGACAACAACAAAGGCCTTCCCCAGAATCGCGTGTTCTTTGACTATCGTCATTTCAACAACGCGATCGGGTCCGTCGTCGCAAATCCCGGCCAGCCGCTTTTCGTACGGCGTCAGAACTTTGACAATTTTCTGTTTGGTATCGAAAAGACACTGGATGAAGAAGGACTCGTCTCCATCGAGACTCGTCTTCCGTTCTCTGGCAACGCTGATGTCAACAAGCCCGGCTATAGCGTTGAAGGCGGTGAGTTGGGAAACATCCCATTCACGTGGAAGCAAGCCCTTTTCATGGAAGATTCCTATAGCTTTGTCGTTGGTTCAACACTGGTCGCTCCGACCGGCGGCGATGTGACCGGGCAGATTCTCGGGAGTCCATTCAGTGTGCAAAACAACGCCTGGCATATTGCACCGTTCTTCGGCGGAATGCTGACCCCGCAACTGACCGATTCAGGGAATGAATTTGCCTCCTTCCTGCCGGACGCGACACCCCTGCTCAATCGCACAACATTTCAGTACTTTGGTTCGGTCGATTTCGGGCTGAACGATCAGGGCGTCGTGTTGCCAGGCGCATTGCCCGGCGGGTTTCGAGAACCCATGCTGATGTTTCTGAGTTCCGCCGTCGTGTTGAATCTCTTCGACGGAGCAGAAGCCAGAAATCTTACACGACTTGATGGCAGCGTCGAACTTCACTATGCGAAAAACATTGGCGGAGGCAGCTCGTTCGTCGCCGGGCCGCAGGGGTTGCTGTTTTCCCAAAGCAGAGTTACCGAACTCGTGAACCTGACAGCTGGTCTTTCTGCGGAAATTCGTCGAAACACTCGCATCCAGGTTGCGGCGGTCGCACCGCTGTCACCAAGCGATTCGCTGACTCACCGTGCGTTTGACAGCGAGTTGATCTTCAGTATCAATCGATTCTTCTGAGATGTCCTGGTTTTCATTTCTGCGGCTGTTCGTTCGACGCCAACTGCAGCATCTGGTGAGCAATCGTTTCGCATTGTGCGAAACTTTCACTTTCCTGACCGAGATTCCGGCGAGACGCAATCGCTGAAAGACACTCCCGAGCTTTTCCATCGCGCTTCGAAGTTTCAAGCTGCACGTGAGCCACCACTGCGGAGTACGCCAGTATCTGAATGTGTGCTTCATGAAAGTCATTCGCCGTGATTGGCGGCGCATTAGACCGCGGCTGATAGAGTTGCTCGCGGGCGGTCTGTACCTGACTGAGATAATTCTTTCGGAGGTCGTCCGGTGCGGCATCCGCTGGTCCCCGAACACCGTCCAGCGGAGTGAGAATTCGCAGCGTCCTGGCCAGACGCACGGCTGTCAGAAACTCCGAGTCGTTGATGTTCGCCCCGTTGCCAGTCGTTTCTGGTTCTGCGGGCAGGTGCTCAAATGCGCGGCTGAGCTGTTCCACAGCAACCGCATTCGGGCGGGCAGGAGCAAATGATGTCGCATTCTCTTCGATGGCGAGTTTCAGATCAGTCTCAATCTGTTCGAGCGCGCGTTCAAGGGCGATGCGGGCGACTGTGCGGCGGCTGAACATATCATTCGGAATCATGGCCATCACGATGTCGGCGTCTCGTTCGGCTTCGGCCATGGCAGAAAATTCTGCATCCGTTTTGACTTTTGCCATCACGTACTTTGACAACTGGCATTCTGCAAACTGACGCCTGGCCTCAACATCCCATGCGTGAGTCTTGAGATAGCCAGAGAGTCCCGTCGCGGCATCGTGCAGAGCGGCGTGCGCCTCCGGTGAACGCTCCTGAACCTGTGACAGCAGCACGGCGAGGTTTGCTTTGCCCACAATGATGTCGCGATCCAGCGCGTCTTTCTCGCCCTGATCGACAGTGAGTGTCGGAAGCAGCGCGATTGCCTGGTCGCGTTTTTGACTCGCCGCCCGGAACAGTTGCAATGCTTCGTGCACAGTTTCCGAAGTTGCCTTGCGGTGCCGCTGAACGATCGGTTCTGCCAGGCGATTTGCCTTATTCATGAAGACGTTGGCGAGTAAACGAAGTGCCTTTGGCTTTCGTGGATCGTCATCACGCAATCCCTGGGCGACACCTTCACGAAGTAACTGTGCCTCTTCCAGCCAGAGCAGGACGTCCTCATGCTGCGGACTGACATTTTCCATCGCGACAAGGGTCCTGGCGAGATCGGCTCGGGAGTCCAGATCGTTCGGATCATCCACCGTCAGGCCGCGCTGAATCGATTCGGCAATTCGAAACTCGGCGAATGCTTCGTTGGACTGTTCCGACTCCTGAAGGCTCCGTGCATTAATAAAATGCAGAGTGGCAATCGCACGCTGATTACTTTTGTCACGCGATGAAACCGGCGCGTAGGTCAGTTCTTCCAGCCGGGCTCGACCTTCCTGCATCAAACGCACACGCAGATCATTGAACGCTGGCTGTCGGAAGGCATCGTTCTGGTCAAACTCCAGATAAAAATGATTGACGGCTCCCAGTGCCAGCAGCGCCTGTTGTTGCGCATCGAGCATGAATTTCACCGAAACCAGAAAGCCGACCAGCAGTGCCAGCACCAGCAACCCGGCGAGACTGGCAGTCCTGGGATAACGTTTGCAGATCCTCCAGAATTGTCCCAGCGGACCAATGCGTCGAGCGGACACCGGTCTGCCTTCAAGGAACGCCGTCAGATCATTCGTCAAGTCTGCCGCTGATGCGTACCGCTGTTCAGGCTTCTTTGCCAGACACTTCAGACAAACGTTCTGGATGTCCTTTGAAACCGACCGGTCGCGGCGCTGCGGCGGCAGCGGATCGAAATTCTCAACCTTGTCGCTGAAGCTGGTGATATCGCCCTTGTAGGCGATCGGAACTTCGCCCGTGAGCAGTTCGTACAACATGGCACCCAGCGAGTAGATATCGGCCGACACGGTCACACTGGCGGCATCACGAAACTGCTCGGGTGCCATGTAGCTCATGGTTCCCATAGCCGTGTCGTCCTGAGTGAGCGCGGTGTCGGAATCGACGAGCTTCGCCAGGCCGAAGTCGGTGACCATCGGAAACTTTCCGTCCTTCATCAGGATGTTTTCCGGTTTCAGGTCACGGTGAATGACGCCGCGACGGTGAGCGTGATCGATCGCGCTGGCAATATCCCGCATCAATTCTGCCGCCCGCAGCAAGGGCACGGTCGCATCGCCTTTGATGAGATCCCGCAGGTTGCCGCCCTCGACAAGATCCATCTCGTAATACAGTTGCCCGGAAGTATTATGAATACTGTGAATCTGAACGATGTTGGCGTGCGTCAACCGCGCGGCGGCCTGCGCTTCGATCAGAAACCGCTGTTCATAGAGCAATTGCCGATCACGATTGCCGACGACTTTATTCTGCTGGATTAATTTGACCGCGACGATACGCCCCAATTCACGATTCAAGGCTTTCCAGACGACACCCATTCCCCCGCTGGCGATCGGTTCGATCAGATCAAACTGTTCCAGGCCCGAAGAGTGCCCCGGTTCGTTTGCACGCCTGTCGTCCACCTCGAATCCACGAATCGCGGCTTCCTGTTTCGCCAGATCCGCAACCAGCAATGGACATGATCGCAGGATGGGAAATCGACGCACGAACTGGTCTGTTGTGGGACGATCAGCGACGTCCTGACTGGCATCGGCTGAACCAACAATGGCACCGCCCGCTGCGTTGGAAGTTTCCGACTTCCAGGCGTACTGAAGTTCAACATACAGCAGCTCAAGCAACAGCATGACGTGTGCTGCAGACAGATCGGTCGAGTCCGGTTTGATGCTGTGAGTCAAAAGATGTCGTTCAATATCGATATTCGTACCGGTCTGCCTTGCGACGGTGAAGCTGTCGGCGATGGTACCAAGATCGTCTGATAGATTCGTCCTGTTTCGATCAGGAACGAATCGCAATGCCTGAGGCGAACTCGCGACGGCGTGTTTAACCGATTCAGTTCTAACAGGTGCCAACGTTGCAAGAAACGAGCCGTTGAATTCTTCGACGGTCGCTCGACACGCTGCACAGCCATCTACGTGACGCGAAACCTCCGCGCTGCTGTCGCCCGATAATTCCTCGGCGGCAAAAGCGCTAAGCGTTTTGATGTCGGGACAGGATTGTAAATTCACTCGGAAGCCCTCATGACAGCACTGGTAAGCAGTTGAGTACAAGTTATTTGGCATGACTCGTTTAACCGTTAGTCGCAGGCGTACGCAAAACGAGGAGAACGAGTACGCCTTCGGCTGACGGTCTATTTAACGATAAGAACTTCTGCACCGTTGCCTAAACTGCAGCAGCATCTTAGGCTGAGGCAGGCGATAAGAATACTGCTTTGACGGACTTGAAGGAAAACGAGGCAATCGAAAACAGCCTATTCTGGTTCCGAATGAACTCGCGCAGGTGATTCGCGAATGAACCACTGATCTATCCCGAGTTCATTTTCGTGCGTTCCCACTGTTGGCGCTAATATAATTCCAGGACTTGCTCATGCCATGAGCCGCTGTTACGCTGACTGCGGCCATCAATGGTGCAGGTGATGAACCTTTTGAGTCATGCCGATTTTGCCATTAGAATTTTGGCTGGGTATCAGTTGAGAAACATTGAATGGCTCTGACCAATATCCCGATCGATATTACAGAAGTTGCGGACGAGCTGGAAGCCGGCGACAAACTGCTGAGTGTCTATGATCTGCAGGAACTGAAATCCGTCGCCCCTTTCGACGGCATGAAGCCGGGGCCGGAGAACTTTCCGGGATCCATGATCCTTCGCCGAGCCAGAAAGGGTCGAGTGCTGTGTCGGCAGGGCGAAGAAGGTGCGACCGCGTTTCAGATCCTGTCCCGAGAAGACGCATTGAAGGTCTTGCGTGCTCTTCTGAGCGGAGTATCGACTGAGGAATCTGCTTTCGATGAAGCGCTGAAAGAACAGGCGGCCCAACTCAAGGCGCATGTTGAAGGCGGGCAGCGGGACTCTGCCGAGTCCCTTCGTGCAGAAATTGGCCAGTTGCAACGGCGGAGGGATGCGTTGCGGCAAGGCAATACTGAACGGCGACAGTCGCTGAAATTTGAAATTGAACGAATCGAGACGACTCTCCAGTTGCCAGAGAACCAGCCAGGGGCGGCCCCTCGGGAAGTCGTCCAGGCGAGACTCCTCATTTCCACCGGAATCAAACGTAAGGGACTGTTACACCGGTTGATGGACAAAATCCGAGGCCGCAGACGCGATCGATCTGCCGCGAATGAAATTCCGGATTACATTCCGAACGATGGGCCACAGGATCTTAACATCAACACTCTCAGTGCGCCGATGTACGAAGGCGATTTGTTCGGCGAAATGAGTTGTATGAATCTCGCGCCACGATCTGCGACGGTCATCGCCACGGAAGGTGAGGCCGACGATCCGGTGTACATGATTGAAATGGTCCGAAATGCATTGGATGCCCTTCGCGGCAATCCAGCGTATCGACAACGCATGGATCAGACGTATCGTTCGCGCGTCATGGAGAACCAGGTGCGAAGCCTGCCGCTGTTTCGCGTCCTGACGGACGACGATTACAAGTGGCTGGCCAACAAGCTGGAGCTGGTGGAATTTGCTGCAGGTGACGTGATCTTTGACGAACATGATTCGTCAGTGGAATATTGCTACGTCGTACGCACAGGCGTCGTCAAGGTTTCGCAGAATCTGGGGTGCCTGCTGGGAAGCGGGGATCTCCAGGATATTCCTGCACTCTGTCGCGAATTGTCCGCCAGGAGCACCGGCACTGCAATTGCCGCCAGGTTTTGGAATGAGCTTTCAACGGAATCGCGAACGTTGATCGGTCAACTCGCCGATGCGAACTCGTCGCCTGACAGGCAACAGATTCAAGCGTTGCGGCAGGCTCTGAACAAGTGGCTGCAGGCATCAAAAATACATTCGACGATCGGGCCGACCACGACTGATCTGATCGACAATTCCGGGCTGTCGCAGTATGCATCCGTGTTTGACGATTTTCAGGAGAAGACTGGCGATTGGTGGGAACTGGAAGTCAGGATTTTTAATCGTGTCCTGTTGGAAAGTTTTTGTCCCACTGGAATCCGGAAACGTGCGTCCGTGCTGAACAATCGGCGGACACTTTCTTATGCCAGTCGCGGTGAAATCATTGGTGAGATCGCCGTGCTTTGCGGTGAGGATCGCAGTGCAACGTGTCTGGCGTTTACGCATCCTTCTTCAGGTCAGAAAGCCGCCACACAGGCGAACCTGATTCCTCAGCGCGTCGAAGCTGTCCGCATTAGTAGTCACGTGCTGCAGGAATTGTGTATCAGGTCGAAGAAGTTTAAACAGCTTGTCGATGAGACCGTGGAAACGCGTCGAGCGAGAGATCGTGACCGCGACCGACTCGCAGTCAAATCAACGGCCGTCAGGCGGGCAGGCAGCCAGACAAAGGAGTTTGACGACCTTGGCCTGGCATGGGGGCAGTCGTTGATGGTCATCGATCTGGATCGCTGCACTCGCTGTCATGAATGCGTGAAGGCGTGTGTCGATGCTCATGATGATGGAAGAACTCGTTTGTACCTTGACGGGCCACGCTTTCAGGATCGGTATTTGATCCCCGTGACCTGTCGCAAATGCCTCGATCCTGTCTGCATGATCGGCTGTCCAGTCGGGGCGATCAATCGGGGAAGCAGCGGAGAGATTCAGATTGCCGACCATTGCATCGGTTGCAGCAAATGTGCAGATCAGTGTCCCTATGGTTCGATTCAAATGGATCTGCTGGACAGCTCCCAGCATTTCAGCTTGGAATTGAATGACTTGCTGGGGCCCGGATATAGTCTGCGTTCGGTTCAGGAAAAAGCGGTTGTCTGCGATCAGTGCAGCTCGACTCCGTCCGGGCAGCCTTCCTGCGTTTATGCGTGTCCACATGACGCCGCAATCCGCGTTGATGGACTGATCCATTTCAATTCCTAGATGTTTGCTTTCTGGGTTGCTTTCTTTCTGATTTCTGACGTACTGGACGAAAAAAGGATATTCTGGTGCTGATTGATCGTTCCCATCTGTCGTGGGCACTGTTTTCCGGAATCAGCCTGATTGCCGGCACGGCGTCTTACATCGCATATGTATGGAACACTCCAAACGGTCCGTCGGGAGGCTCCGCGATGGGCATGCTTTTCGGCATCATCGGCACGCTCATGATGCTGTTTGCCGGGCTTCTGGCTGCCCGAAAACCTCTGCGAATTCGGCGGATTGGCAGCGCGCAGTTCTGGCTGAAAGGACATCTCTGGCTGGGAACCCTGTGCATTCCGTTCATCCTCTTTCATTCAGGATTTGGTTGGGGAGGATTGCTGGAACAACTGATGTGGTATTCACTGGCGGTCGTCGCGGTCTCAGGTTTTTTTGGACTTGCCGTTCATCAATTTCTCCCGCGTCTGCTTTGGAACCAAACACCGCTGGAAACGTTTGAAGCTCAGACTCCGTACCTGTGCGATCGCATGACCTTCATCTCTGATCTGCGCATTTCAGCGTTGTGTGAATCGCCGCTGGCCGTTCCCCCCGGGCATCTGCAGGAACACTATGTGAAACTCGTTTCTGGTTTCAATTCGATCGTCAACGGCCCCGGTGCGAGAAGCGAACTGAATGCCAGAAAGCTGCTCCTGCTACAGCAAGTGTCGCCGCCGGACGTTCGGGATTTTTGCTGGGTGATGGCTAAGTATGCAAAGAGTGAAGCGAAGGCGATTCGGTTCGAGGGCGATTTTCCCGAACTGCTGGAAAAGACCTACGCGGGTTTAAAGGCATCGACAGTCGGTAGCGCGCCTCAAACGTCGCCGCAATCTCCGCCGAACACTGCTCCGCCGAACACTGCTCCGCCGAACACTGCTCCGCCGAACACTGCTCCGCATGTCACGGAGCAGCCTGCCACAACGCTGCGTGCTGCCGCTGCGCCGGACAAACATCAAACGGAAGATACCGCAGCAAACTTGAAGCAGCCCGTTATGACAGGCGTCGCTCGAACACTCGCGAAAACGGAAGCAGCGTCGAAGCATCAAGTCGCAACGCCGGAGCAGTCAGTTGAATCCAGGACGCCGTCGCCACTGACCGATACTGCAGCACCTGCGGCTTTGAATCCGCCAGAAATCGCCGTGCCCGCTGCGACACAAGAACTTTCACCCCTCGAAATGATGAGAAAGAAGGCTGCTGAAAAGGCAACGGCCACTGCTGAGGCAAAGGCAACTGAGAGTTCGATAGTGCCTGCCGCCACGGTAGAAATTCCGGCACCAGATTCGCCACCAGAGGCATCCGCTGCAGATGCACCAAAGTTATCGCCACTGGAGATGATGAAGAAGAAAGCGGCAGAAAAAGCAAAAGTCGCAGAGCCAGCAGCAGGAGAACCTCATGCGGAAGCCCGGACCGAGACGCCGAAAAAAAGTTCGCCGCTCGATATGCTGAAGAAGAACAAGCCTGATGCCAATTCCGCCGCATCACAAGTTGCGACAACCTTAACGCCGGAACCAGCAGCAGTGAAGCCTGCACCCGCGCGACCTGCACCTGCACCTGCACCTGCACCTGCAAAAATGCCGGCGGCCGCACACAACAAACCTGTCCCGCCGACCGTCCTTGAAAAGCAACTGCTTCAGGATGTCTATCTGAACAACATACGTGAGTTTCTTGCAGAGAATCGGACGCGACGATCTGTGCGACGATCACCTTTGGCGTCGAATGTTGAAGCTCGACGATTGTTCCACGAGAAAGAATCGACACTGCCAGCGGTCCTGCATCCAATCCTGAATGAACTCAGTGAGTTTTGTGAAATACGACGACAGATTGAACATCAACGACAGATCCTGCGTTGGATGCATTGGTGGCTGCTGGTTCATGTGCCTGCAGCGGTGGTTCTGCTTGTCTTCCTTTTGGCTCATATTGTGATGGCACTGCGAGTGATTCCATTCCCGAACTAAATGGCTGTCCGCCTCATTTCGGTCAGCCGAACAACCTGATTTTACATAAGTACTGATGCAGATGTTTTTGTTGTTCAATTAACAGTCAGCCGCAGGCGTACTCGTTCTCCTCGTTTTGTAGTCGCCTTCGACTGACGGTTAAACGCGGTATGCCGAATTATTTATCCCCTACTGCATAGAGACCGTGCACTCCGATGGAACGTTCCCAACTTAGCCGCGACTTTTCAGCTCGCGTCCAGACCAACTTTCACCGACGCGGAGATCCATTCCGTTTCTGGATGTGGATGTTCTCGCTGGGCGTTGCAGGTTTGGCCTGCGTATGGCTGCTGTGGAACAGCGGTTTTGGCAGCCCTGAGATCTACAACGCAGGAACACTGTCAACGCCTCACCACATGCTGGAGAGCCGTTGCGAGGCGTGCCATGTGCCTTTCGCCGGTCCGATGGATCGTCTGATTTCGCTCGGGCGTAATACGACAGCAAAGTCTGCTCCTGATCAAAAATGTCTCGCTTGCCACGATGGCGCGGGACACTTTTTTGCTGGCGATCCCAGCTCTGATTTTCACGCAAGATTTCAACCTGCGAATCTTGTGGCCGGTCACGATCGGCATTGCGCGGAATGTCACAGAGAACATGGCGGCGAAAAAAATCTAAGACGAATTTCCAGCCAATTCTGTATTGAATGCCATGGCAATCTTCAGGAGTTCGTTACGACATCACAGAAGATTGATACGCTGACGTTCCAGAATTCCGGTGCAACCAGCATTAAAGATTTTGCGCATCATCCGGAGTTCGCATTGCATGCACTTGCCAGCGGCGAAGGCAAAGTTGCAGCGTTGCCGAAATCCCACGGTGCCAATCTGGTGATTGCCGAGTTCCAGCGACAAGGAGACAATGAACCACGCTGGCAGGATCGGGCGGCGATCCGCTTCAATCATTCAAAGCATCTTGCACCGAAAGATCCCCGAGGACTTCCCGACGCGCGTGGCGAATTTCATGATCTGAGCAATGACTGCAACAGTTGTCACAAAGTGGACGCAGAACGCCGATTCATGGAGCCTGTGAACTTTGAAATGCACTGCAGTTCCTGCCATCCGCTGGTATTCGACGCAGACCGGGTACGAACCAAAAATGGCGGTACCTTCCGCATCGACTGGGATAACAACGGTTCAGGCGATGCAAAGCTGCGCAATGAACGGGATGCCAACGATGTTCGTGATATCAGCGAATTGAAGAGCAAGGATTCACCATTTGAATTGTTGGTTGTTCCGCATGAGAAGCCCGAACAAGTGCGAGGTTTCCTGACGGACATTTATGCGAAGAGTGTGCTGCAGCAAATTCAGTCTGCTCAGCCAGGCATCAAGCCCAATTCGCGCGTGAGGCCGTTGCCGGGCGAATCAAATGACCAGCCGCTGCCGCCCCTAGTTTCCTCGGATGAACTTGTGCAGGTGGACGGTCAGGTTCAGCAGGCCGAGTCCCTGGTTCGATCGGCGACCTTCACAAAATCTGCAGAGAATGAACTCCCAAATCTGTTCCGCACGCTGCACTGGCTGAAAAGCTCGGGAGGATGCGGATTCTGTCACGAAAGTAACGATGATTCCAATGGCAACTGGTCAATTACAGAGCCGAACATACCTGAGAGATGGTTTCAGCACGCAAAGTTTAATCACGATTCGCATCGCACGCTTAAATGCGTGGAATGTCATTCTATCTCAGGAAGTTCACCTGATACTTTGAAAGGGAACGACACACTACCCGACATATACAGAAGTTCGAGTACTGGTGACATCCTGATGCCAAAGATTGCACTTTGTAAATCCTGCCATAACGCGGCGCCGGCTGAAGTGCGTGGTCATCATGGTGCTCAGACCGACTGCCTGGAGTGTCATGTGTACCACAAGCGCGACTTCGAAAAACAGGGAAGTAAGGACCTCAAAGAATTCTTGAACGGTGTATCTCATTCAGCAGGCGGAGACTGAAAGTTGGGTTCCAGGAGTCGTCACATCCGCAGTGCCCTGCACGTCCGAATCGCGAAGCGATTTACGTCCGAATGGGTCCTCGTTGCCCTGTTGCTGTTGCTGTGTTCGCAAGTCACCAGCGTTGATGCGGGCGACGAAATATCCTTGCCAGTGCCGATTGAAATACCACTTGCCGAAAGCGATGCCTCAAATCTGCTGGGCACAAATTCCTGCGCGGCGGGAAGTTGCCATGGCGGTGCCAGGCTTTCGGAAGGCCGCAGCTTTGCGGCTTACCAAATATGGATTCGGAAGGATCCTCATGCGGTGGCTTATGAGGTTCTAAGCAACGAGCGATCAAGTCGAATGATGGCGTTGTTATATGCGAAAGCTGACGGACCGCCGCCGCACGCAACCAAAGATACACGCTGTCTGAATTGCCATGTAACGACCGAGACAACCGGCGGAATTCCGACGCTGCCACCACCACACGCAGTTGCAGACGGAGTCGGATGTGAATCCTGTCATGGCCCGGCGAAGAAATGGCTTGGGCCCCACAGCACGTTTGAATGGAAATCGCTGAGTGCAGAGACAAAGAAATCTCTCGGATTCGTGGATACAACTGCGGATCTCGCCGGGCGGGCACGTCTCTGCGCACAGTGTCACGTCGGTAGCCCCGGCAGAGATGTCAACCATGATTTGATTGCCGCTGGCCATCCGCGACTGGACTTTGAATTCAGTGCCTATCACGCCAACCTTCCGAAGCACTGGGATGTCAATAGTCTGCAGTCTGCAGAAGAAAAAGACATCGAAACCGATCCAGCGTTCGAGGCCAAAGCATGGTCAACCGGACAACTCGTGACGGCTCAAACGTCTTTGAGATTGCTGCAGCATCGAACTGAAGAACCGCAGCCATGGCCGGAGTTATCGGAATACGCCTGCTTCAGTTGCCACCATGATCTGAAAGAGAAAAGCTGGTATCAGGCCAAACGAAAATCCACAGGGCGTTTGTCCTGGGGAACCTGGAACTACGGGACATTCCCAGCACTCACTCAGGATGTGGAAGCGACACGCCAATTTGAGAGTCTGAGGCACACTTTGGAAGGATCGTTTGCGGACCGTAGAGAAGTTCGTCGGCTCGCTGGTGATCTGGACAGCGTTCTTGACAAACTGATTGAGCAGGAATCGGATCGTGATTATTCCAGACAAGGACTGGATAAATTGGCGTTGCAAATGATTGTGAAGAGTCGGCAGGGAGATCTTCCGGCTTCCAGTTGGGATCAGACGGCACAACTGTATCTGGCGGTCGTAGCGATCTCACTGGCACGCGAGAAAACTGCCGCCGGTGATCCGGGCAATTTGACCATCCAGAATGACCTCGAAGCCATTCGCCAGGAGCTGCTTTTCGGAACAAACAACGATAGTCCACGGGAATACTCGGGGAGTCGTATAGAAACTATTCTGAAGCGATTGCATGGAATTCAGGAGACCCTGACGACGGCAGATCCCGTCAATCGCTGATTGTGTGCAGATCGTTAGCGCAAGTATGCTTAAAAAACTTCCGATGCTTCGTTTCTTATGCGTCGCTGTGGCGGCTTTCGTGTTTTTAACGAGAGCCGCGCTGGCTCAGAATCCGCAGAGCACATGCCAGGGGTTGCGACAGGATGGCAGCAAATCCGACAGGACTTTTCTGGGTCTGAAGGACTGTTACAACTGCCACACGAACGGATTTCCAAAGGACGGCTTTGGCGATCGTTTTGGAATCATGGCCAATGATAGCTGGATCCTTGCGAACGAAGTCAAAACGTGGGGAGACACGGATAGACATTCGCAAGCCTATACCTCGCTGCTGAGCGAGACCGGAAAGAAAATCGGCACGGCGCTGGGGATCGGAGAAAATTCTCATCGCGACAAGCGTTGTCTCGCCTGCCATACAGGATTTCCAATTGCCGAAATGGAGTCAGAGGATGGACAAATCCATGGCTTGATCAGTGAGGCGAAATACAAGACAGACATTCGATTGACGACGGGAGTGAGTTGCGAAGGATGTCACGGAAAAGCAGGTGGCAGTGAGGGATGGCTGGCGGCGCATACCAGCAAAGAAACGTGGAGATTTCTGGCACCTGAAAAGAAATGCGAAAAAGGATTCTATGATGTACGCTCTGCAATATCACGGACGCAGCTTTGTCTGTCCTGTCATCTTGGCAATGCTTCGCAGGGACGGGTTTTGACTCATGAGATGTATGCGGCCGGACATCCGCCGCTGCCGTCATTCGAGATCGAAACCTTTCAGAATCAGATGCCAAAGCATTGGCGTCACCTCCGAGAGAAGGCGGGGCTGAATGCAGAATTCGAGACCAACACCGGAATCAAATCCAGCGATCATGAACTTCAACGCACAAAGTCACTTCTTGTGGGCGCGCTCATTGCAAGAAGCGAGTCTTTGCGGCTGACCGCAGACATTGCGGAAGGTGCTGTATCGGAACAGATTTCCAAGCCGCAATGGCCTGATTTTGCGCAATTCGACTGTTATGCCTGTCACCATGATTTGCGAAGCGAAAGTTGGCGTCAAACCTCGCAGCTTTCTGGCGGTCCGGGACGCCCGATGCTTCTGCCGTGGCCTTCGGTGCTGTCTGAAATCGTTTCGATCCCGATCGCTGGCACGTCCACAACAAAAAAACTGGACGCATCCGCAATACAGGCTGCAATGTTGAAAGTTCCGTTCGGAGATCGCGAAGCGCTGGTCAAGTCTGCACGGGCGACTGCAAACGAATGTGAGACGTTAGCGATCGAGGTTGCTGAACAGGATGTAACCTTCGATAACGGCACCGCCCTTCTGGAGCGGATTGCAGAAATCGGAGCGACCGAAAAACTTGATTACGATTCTGCTCGACAGTTGGTCTGGGCCTTTATTGTCGTCCAGGAAGAACTCAATTCGCATCTGACTGAGGGAAGTGCCAGTCCATTGATGAACGAAAAACTGGCCTCCGTGAAAGGCATGTTTGTTCTGAGCCTGAAGACAGGCCGACTGGAGAATCATCAGATTCCCGGGGCGACTCAGTCCAGACCTGTCACTGCGATTGATTTGAGTGTCGTTCTTCCTCCGATCGCAAACTACGACGCCATTGCCTTTCAAAAGGCATTTGTAGAAATTCGACAGCGCAGCCGGACGTCAGCCGAATGATCGCCCTAAGCACCAAGGCTTAGTGATGGACAATTGATCGTTTTTGAATTGAGAATTGTTGCAGTCGAATGTCGGAAACTGACCGTGACTCATTCAGAATCGGATTTGTCTTCCGCTGGCAAAGAGTCGTCAGAACTCTCGCGTCGGAAGTTTTGAACGGCCGGGTGCTGGCTCGGGCCGTAGAAATCGGCGACTCGCAGGTGAAGATCGACTTCGCGCAAACGAGCATTCTTAATTGACCAGTCGCGCATGGCGTCCTCAACGGTCCACGGGTTTCCGTTTGGGCGAAGGTACATGCGCTGCTGGTCCTCCAAATTCAGCGGTCCGGCTCCGACGCGTCCGAACACTGCAAGTTGATTGCCTGACTCATCGATCGCTCGGTCTCGATCGACACCTTCCGAAATACACAATGCTTCTCCACCTTTCGGAAGCTGATGCGTCGCGATCAATTCTGGCGTTGGGCGAGGGCTGAATCCTGAGCTGCCTGGGGTTTCCGGAGAAGTCAACTGGACCACACGCAGTCCATTCTTTCCATCCGCCAGATAGGCGAATTCGCTGGTGTAAGTGATCCCCAGCTTGACGTCGTGGAGATCATTGATTTTTCCACCCGCTGTAAAAATCTGATCGATCCGGGGATTCGTGGGGTCTTTGACATCCACGATAATCAAACCACTGGATCCTCCGGCGATATACGCATAGGTTCGAGCCACATAGAGATTGTGCGAATGTTCCAGCTCCAGCACTGCGGAAAGTTTCGGCTCCGATGGTACCGTGACGTCGAGCACTTTGAGCCCATCGTCGTCCAACAGGAAACCATAACGGAACTGCATTTCAATCGCTTTCGGATTCCGCAATTGGTCGGGGCCGATGACGCATGTCACAATTGGATGTTTGGGATCATCGATCGAAACGACAACAAGGCCCGCCTGGCAACAGACGTAAGCATAGGTGCCGAAGATCGTCACGGATTTTGCGCCATGCAGCAGGCCATCGGGGTTGAAGACCACATCTTTCTTGACGAAGTTGTTCAGCGGATTGCCGTCAAGAAGTGTTCCGACTCCTATGAGGATCAAGCCTTCATGAAAGTCTGTGGCGTAGATATAGCCGTACATGGCATGAACCGAATTCTCGTGATTCTCCGGCTTATGAGTGCGTGTCGGGTCCGGCGCAATTGTGGTTGGTGTGGCGACATCCGTGGCGAATTTTGTTTTGACATAGAACTTCTGTCCCAACGGGGAAACCGGTGCCGTCAGAATTCTTTCTGAAAAGCCTTTATGGTCGATAAAAGCAACGTCATAAATCCGAACACCACCTTCGCCGCACGCCGCATAGCAGTACTCTCCACGCTGCTGAATACTCAGTACCTTGTTTTGTCTGTGCGGACTGAAAATGTTGTCCCCGATGTCATTCCCCGGATGTTCGTGAGCATGCTCCAGTTCTCGGTGCCGTTCTTCATGCTCATGGAAACGCTCTGGATAGACAACGTGGTGCATTGAGCTTCCAATCACAGTCTGAGGCTCATCGCGTTCCGTCACGGGAATTGCAAACAACCCGTGGTCTCCGGCCCCGACCCAGCAATTGCGACCGATGAAGTTCAGATAGTTCGTGCCCTGCATTAACAGTTGAGCAAGTAGAGCGTTGTTGTCATTGTTCTGTGACAGATGACAATCGGTACATGACTTCGTTTCGCCCTTGCCGCGCACCGTGTGCGGAACGTTCGTGCTGAACGCAATTCCGCTCATGCCTTCAGCCGAGATCGTCTGCTGCTGGAGATACACGGCTTCTCGATTTGAATTGTACGAACCGACATGAACGGCACATGACGAGCGTGCCGGGCCGATGCGATTGCCGGTGACGTTGCCGTCTCGCGCCAGCATATAGACTTCGTCTCGCAGTGTCTGAAAATTATAGGCCACATGATTTCGAGAGATGTCGCCTTCGTTATGCAGGCTGGGCATTTTTTCGTTGGCTTTTTGAGGCAGGTGGCAGCCGTAGCAACTGGGGTTCCACGACGAGTGACAGGCGATACATGACATCGTGTTATTGTTATGTGCACAGGGACGCCCGTCTTCCTCCGTATTGCCCCAGGCAAATCTATGGTCTTCATCAAGCCGAACCGTTTTCGCCAGAGTCGCAATGGGATTGTATTTGGCGTGTTTTGGATCGAGAGTGTCCACAACCTGCGTCAGTTCCCAGCTGAGATCTGCTTCCACCATTGAGTTCTGAATGATCCGTTTGCCGATATTCTCAAACCGGCGTTTGCCAAACGGCGTTCGCATGGCCGACAGATCGCGTCCGACAGTTTTTCCGTCGCGTTCTTCAGCAGCAGGACCGGACGTGCGAAGTTGAGGCCGCCCATCGACTATGACGGCGGCCGCCTCGGTGGCGGTTCCATGACAGTCAGTACATTGAATTTCGATGGCGGCTCTGACTTCGCCATACAGTTTTGTGTCGCCATGGACGTCCTGAATAAAATGACAGTCAACGCAGTGCATTCCCTTTTCCAGATGAATATCCAGCATGTGGACCGGGACATCCCTGCGTTTTTCCAGAAGCTCCATTTCCTTTTTCTGAACTTCTGCGAGTAAACCAGGATCGCTCTCAGTCCAGTCTCGATTTCTGTGGAGTTCCTTTTCCAGCTCAGGAATCTTCAACGCCATTTGCCGCTGTTCAGCTGTTGGATGGTGGATCTCGTTGCCAAAATGATCCAATGGAATCCCGGCACGGTCTTTCTTGAACACCGCCTGAAACATCCATCCATGCCCGTGAAAATCGGCGAACTGTGTATGTTCCAGTTGCGGATTCAACTCCGAAGACTTCGTAAGGAAGTTGGGGTTCGACCAGTTTCCGCGAGCACTCGCTTCATTGGGATCGGACATGATGGATTGCGTGAACTGTTCCGAGGTCGGATGTCTCTCATGCTTCGGGTACATCAACTCCGCGTCGGTTTCCAGATCCCACCACATGTATCCCAAAAAGCTGTTCATAACAGTGGTTCCTGGATGAATGTGGCACACGATGCATTGACTGGTCGGGATCGCGCGAGTGAAACGGTGCGCGATCGGGTGTCCTGGTTCGTTCTTGGGAATTGTCGGGTCAGGCTGTCCGACAAACTCGTCACCGACTGCTGCGGCCAGTCCCTGATTTCCATACTTCGCAAACGGGCCTGAGTGAACGGGGGAACGATCATTGGCATAGACCATATGACACGCTGCACATCCGCTGGACCGAAAGTCGCCTGCGTGATCGTTCGTTCCCAGAAAGTTCAGTGTGGGATCCAGCAGGCGAGTTTTCTGGAGCCCGATGAAAACAGGATCAGTGCGAGTTCCGGTTCCCAAACCGCGTGTACTTAATCGTGTCCTCGGCCGACCAGTTTCTTCCAGTCGTTCAGGGATTCCCACATCGGGAATGAAGCGGCCACCGCGTTCGAAGATCCGCAGCACATTGCCAGGCTGCGTGGTTTCAAATCGTGGCAGTGGATCCAGGTACGGCAGGACGCCTTTTCTCGCAGTTTCCTCAGGCGTCGGCGTGGGCACAGTCTGGAGCCGCTGCGGCACTCCATTCATACTGTAGCTTTCTCCATATTGAGCCCACTTATTCGGAGTTGCTCCGTTGTTATAAAGGGCGGCCCCCCACAACATACAGCCGTGAGTCATCATGCTCTTTTTGACTTCAAGCGTCTCCTTCGCATGACACCCACCGGTTCCGCAACTGATATGCGCAACGCGCAGATCGCCAGGATTGACGAATCGGATGAACCCCGGACGCTCATGATTCAGAGCCGTGTAGGATCGAACGGGATTGGCCGAACTGAGAAAGACGTCCGTCAATTGTGGCCGCACATGCGCTCGCTTCTTATCAACTGCCAATGGATCTCCGCCGTGGCAGTCAACACAGCCCAGTTTTACCGCCGGGCTGTAGTGTGGATCATGAGCATCAACATGGCACTTGATACAGCCGACACTCTTCGCATTGGCCTGTTCATCCGTTTGTTGTGAATAGTCGATTCCAATCAGATGCTTCGGCAGCGGATACGCTTCTGATGTCGAGTGATTCTCGGCGGCCGCGTTGGCGGCGCTGCGGCCCGGTTCTGCGCTATCGCCATGTTTTGCGCTATAGATCGGCTCGTCGGCAAAGAGCTGTTCGTCAAAGCGGAGTGCGACAACAACAGACGTACCGCCAACGATGCACAACGACAAACAACTGATCAGAATTGTGATCGGTTTGGTTTTCAGGGCCATCAATGATTCCATCCGTCATGGCTTATCACGGCACCTCGAAAAAAAAGCACCGAACAATATCCTTATTGAATTTAAGCAGCGAATGCTACCAAATCGATTCGTCAGTGGGATAGGGCAGTTGTCGCGAGTGGGGAACTATCAGATCGCTGTATCCATGCTTCAATAAGTCATGATCAGATTCAGAAACATGGCCCGCAGCGTGTCTGCTTTCCCCGGCTGAGCATTGGCCGTTGTAAAAGGATCAGTCACCCCAAACAGATCGTCGAACCCTTTGCCGGGAATCAACGTGGAGACGCCTCCCACCAGGATGACGTTGTCGCTGAGCAACGGACGGTACTCCATGCCAACACTGAGGTCGGTCCCGATGCTGTGACGGATGTTATTTTGATAGACCAGTCGTTCGAGAGTTTGAGTCTTGTCGAACCACAGCAGATTTGCGTTGGTGATCGCCTTCAGTTTCGGGGTGAGTTCGAAGTCCATCCCTCCGTTGAGCAGATGCAGTCCGGGATTCACAAAATTGCTTTGCCCCTGCGTCTTGCTGGATCGCAAGTCCGGAATCAGACTTTCTCGCTGGACAAGATTTACGCCAAATAGTTTGATGGACTGTCGCTGCCAGTAACTGAACTGACCTCCGGCAAAGTTAGGGTTATCAAAGATGGAATCAAACCCAGTGGCTTTGCAATCATTTGGATTGTCGTCACCAGACGCCCAGAAATAGGATGTCCTGAATCGAACCCAATCCCGATCGATCGACAATTCCAACGCGGCCATGTTCGCTCGGATCTGCGACTTTTGTCCCTGAATGGGATTCATGCTGTCCGTGCCCTCCACATGATAAAACGCATGGTTGACATTTACACGACCAACATGTCCATCTCCGGCAACTCCAAAGTAATACGCTTCCACACGGTGTTCCCGAAAGACGCCGACGGGATCAGGGCGAACGAGAAAACTATTGCGGTCGTACTCAGTACTCGGCCCATCATTGTTGTAGTGAAAACTGAACTGCGTCGTGAATCCAGGAACGACAAAGTCCTGTCGGAAGTAGTTGGCGATCAGCGTGTTCTGATTGCGGTCACGAAATGTATTCAGACCACTGTTGGTGTCTTTTTCGCTCTGGTCAAAGAAGATCAGATTGAACTGGTCGCGATTGGAGAGTCGTGTACCGAACAAGCGAACCGCTCGGTTTGTGTCGGAAAAAATGAAGCCCCGAAAATCGCTCACAAAGAGCTGTGAGCCAGCTCGCACTGATGCGAAATCGTAATTTGGACTGAGGTCCGCTAACTTCGCCTCAACAAACCATTCTTCAAACGCGACATCATCTCGAAACCGTTTTGTCCCTGCTCGAACGTCCGGATTGACGACTCCCAGCTCTTTGACGCTCAGGTAGTTCAGATTGAAGACCGGTGTCAGCCGAACCTGCCAATCGAACGGTTTGAATGCCGTGTCACCGTGAGACAGATTGAACTGCAGTCGGAGGTTGTTGGCAAAAAAGTACTGTCGGGGATTGCCAAAGAATTCCTGCTGATTCGGCCCGACGGTGCTTTCAAATGGAGTCGTGCCTGTGGGCACTTCACGGAATTCGTTCAGCATCTCATTGGTTGCCGTGATGTTCAGAAACGTATGTTGCCCAATGACAGGATAGTCGCCCTTGAGCACATTCTGGTTGTACGGATCCCACCAATGACCGGTCTCGTAGGGTTGATCATCAACGTCGGGGTTACCTTTGCCATAACGATCCCATTCCGGGAATCCAACGCGCCAACGGTCTTCGACCGGGACGAAGTGGTCACTTTCCTGGACCTCGCTCGGGAGCACACTCGACGGTCCGGTAAACCCCAGTGGTGCATCGAAAACTGTGCGAGTGACTCCAGTCGCATCCGGACTGCGCGGCAAGAATTCGTCGTCCTCAACTATTGCCGGGAACGGACTTCGCAGGACGTCCGGTTGGTCATCCTCGTGTTGCGCCTTGATCAGTTGCAAGGCGTGTTCTTTCTCTGCCGGAGACGCGGCTGGATCCTGAAACCATTCAATTGAGTCATCAGATTCAGAAAATGGCCCAGTCGATGAAATTCCGTCATCACTAGCCGGAGGAAAACTGGAGTCCGATAAATCAGTTGTGGAATTGAAACCGATTCGACGAATCTTGCTCGGCGCCGTCTGAAAAGGCGGCTGACCCTTTGGAGGCAAGTCGTCTTGTTGGAGAGGGTCAGACTCCTTTTCAGGCGACCCGGGATAATCATCCGAAAACTGTCGTTCAATCAATTGCAGTCGAGCTGTTTCTCTGGCCAAAGGGCTAGGATCCGCGTTCGCAATTTTGGCGAGTCGTTCCAGTGAGGTCTGACTGTCACCGACTTGATCGAAGCGAGTCGGAGAATCCGGAGTCCAGTTCGCTCGCTGAACTCTTCTGTCTGCCGCAACGGAGCTGTCGCGTTTTGGTTTCGAATGACGTTGTCCAGAGTCGAGTTTGTCGGAGAACAAGTTGTCAAACCCACGCCGGCCAGTCTCCTGCGCGTGCGATGAAGACTCCATAATGGCGCTGCTCATCGCGACCAGCAACGAATAAGCGACGACAATGCAGCTCAGCCTGACAGCGCGCGACTGGCCAGAACGGACTGACGCAACAATGGCCATGTAGAGATCATTGTGCTTCTCCGAACGACAAGTTTGCCCTGGATGCAGCGCATTTGGAGGCATATTCGCAGCACGCGACTAAGAGGCTGTCCGAAAAGGCAAGCGGCAGAATCAAACTTGCTGAACCCAATTGACAGGAGCGTGAGGCGCTAGCCGATTCGACTGCCAGAAATCGGCTAGCGCCTCAGGCTCAGCTCAACGGGTACTTTTCATTCTGCTGCTCGGCTAAGTGAGAATTGCCCAGGATGGAATATGAAATCAAAGCACACTAGGTTCGTACCGGAATCCACACAAGAATAAACCCCTGAGCTTGAGACAGCACGTTTCTGTTTTCTTTTTGCACAGAACACGGACCGGCAGAAACCGCAGAAGTCAGCCCCCCTCACGGCAGGGAATTGCGCATATCCATATTCACTTACAGACGTCCTCTTGCCTAGAACGACTGGTAGCGAGAAACTTTGACCTGGCAACCGCCGAGATCAATATCCCGATCGTTTCGTTCCGACTCAATATGTTCCCAACGCCTCAACATCCCGACAACAACATTGAACGGGGTGGAAGCCGGGTCCGAACATTTACGTTGACTACATTTGCCTTCAGCTTGTCACTTGTGACCTCCGGCTGTCAATTGACAAATAATTCTCTCATGCGCGACGAGCCACAAGTTTCGAACGAAACCTCTACGTCACACATCCCGGACGCTCCAGAAACAGAGAAGCGAATCGCATCCGAGCAGGAAGAGCCGTTCGACAAGGAACATCAACGCCAAGATCAAATAGTCCATGCTCAGGATCCAGATCCTCTGACCTCAGCAGACGGTAAATCAATTCCGCTGACTCTTCAATCCGCACTGGAGTACGCGCTGCAAAACAGCAAAGGAATTCACGTCATAAAATCCATGCCACAGGAGATTCGTTCAGACGTTGATCTTGAGTTGGCGAAATTCGATCCCGCAATTCTGGCAGGAGGGCAATTTGGCCAGAGTAACCAACAGGCGGCTTCGACCATTCAAGCATTCGGAACAAATCTTAGTTCTGTGGAAGCAACAACATTCGGTCCACCAGGCGCGAATGCCGATCAACTGCAATTGCAGCAGCGCTGGCAAAGCGGAACGCGCGCCGCGATCGGATACAATTCCGGTTACAACTTCAACAATCCGGCTGGGCAGTTTCTGATCGTCAATCCCGCATGGCGATCCGGACTTCGCCTCACGGTCGAGCAACCTCTGTTTCAGGGGGCTCAAAGTCGCATCAATCAGGCTGGAATTCGAATCGCAAGGATTCGCTACGATCAGTCAAATCTGGAATTCAAAGCGGAAGTGAATCGAATCCTTTACGAACTCGAAGTGGCGTGGTGGCGATTTCATTTGGCGCGGTCCAACGTCGAGAACTTGTCCACGATTGTGACGTTCGCCGAGCAGGCCTGGGATCACGAACGACAGAAGCTGGCATTGGGGGTCAATTCTGTTGCGGATGAGTCACAGGCATTAGATAACCTTGAAGCAACGCGAGCCCAGCTTGCGGCAGCAATAGGTGATCAGGATTCTGCAGAGCGGATGCTTCAGCAGAAACTTGGAATGGACGCTGGAATGAATGTCACGCTGGTTGTCAAAGCCGAACCAGTCACTGATGAATTCAAGCCGGATCTGGAACAGGGAATTCAGCAGGCTCTTGCGTCTCGACCAGAAATAAAATCGCAGCAGAGCCAAGTCCAGATGACAGCGCTGGACGTTGAGAGACAGCGAGATAACTTGCGGCCAAACGTCAGTCTTCTGGCTGGTTACGGCCTGACGGGATTGAACTCCAATCTTGGCGGGTCTGTGAGTGATTTGTCCTCTGCGGACTATTCAAACTGGAACGTCGGACTGAATTTTCAGCAAACACTTGGACAGCGAGCGGCGCGAAGTCATCTGCGACGATCCGAGTTGACATACCGACGTGCAAAGCTGGCAGAATCCGCTCGAAGCGATGACATTCGTTACGAAGTGCGGGAATGCTTTGACCAGGTCAAATCGGCCTTTGAGGTTCTGGGGCGACAAAATGCAAGACTTGAAGCAGCCCAAACCAGATTTCGAACGCATCAACGGATGTACGAAATGGGGCAGTTGGATATCGATCGACTCATGCCGTCGCAGGAAGGATACCTCAGGGCGTTACGCGACCAAACGACAGCGTTAGTGGAATACAATCTGAGCATCAATCGATGGCACTATGTGACAGGCCAGATGACGCTCGACAGCATCGATAGTTAAACAGCGGTGCAGAATTTTTTTGTTTAACAGTTAGCCCTTGATCAAGCTACGCCACCGGGATAACCCCGGTGGTTTACGGAAGTTCGCTTGTTTGAGGGTTAACCGCAGGCGAACTCGTTCTCTTCATTTTGCGTACGCCTGCGGCAAACGGTTAAACGAATTATGTCAAATGACTTATACCCTTCTGCATATGGGCCAAGAGAGCTGCAGCGATTCATTGAATGGAGCCGCAACCTGTGTCGGAATCACAGTTAGAAAAATCGAATTCACAGACTCAACCGCTGCCGCTCCGCGCGCGCGGTGACCTGCGATTTCAGGAAATCCTGTTTCAGGGCGAAACATGGCACGTGGTCAAAGACCCGCTGGCACTGCAGTATTTTCGAATTCGCGAAGACGAACGACGTGTGCTCGAACTGCTCAAAGGTCCCTGCGCTATCGATGAATTGCTGGCCCGACTTCGGATTGAGTTTCCTTCTCTACAGATTTCCTGCCGCGATTTGCAGTTGCTGATTACCGACCTGAGTCGCAAGGGGCTGATTCGAAGTACCAGAACTGGCCGGACACAACAGATACTCGGAGAAGCTCGCAAGCGGGCTCGCAAACGGATTGTCTCGGCAGTGCTCAATCCGTTCTTCATCAAGCTGCCTGGCTGGGATCCTCAGCCGCTTCTGCAGCGTTTATCTCCAATTTTCCAATGGATGTTTCAGCCCTGGGCTGTCTGTCTGACCTTATTGTTTGTCCTTGCTTCCTGGCTGCACCTTGTCGTTCAGCTCGACGCAATCGAGCGTCAGTTACCGGCATTTTCCAGTCTCTTCAGTTGGCCGAATATACTCTTGTTGTGGATCACACTGGGGGCGACCAAGGTGATCCACGAGATCGCTCACGGATTGGCCTGCCAACATTTTGGTGGAGAATGCCATGAGATTGGTGTCGCATTCATGATCTTCAGCCCATGCCTCTATTGCGATGTTTCCGATTCATGGATGTTGCCTCAGAAACGGCATCGTATCCTGATCGCCGCTGCGGGAATTTACATTGAAGTTCTAATCTCCGCATATGCATTGCTGTTGTGGTCCTGGACTCAACCTGGACTTCTGAACGCCCTGCTCATGAACACTTTCATGGTGACCGCAGTCACGACCGTTATCTACAACGCGAATCCGTTGCTGCGATACGATGGATACTACATCCTGGCAGACTGGCTGGAGATTCCGAATCTGCGAGCGAAAGCCGATCGGGAAATTCAGCGACTTATTCTGAAACTCATGCTTGGTGTGGAGCAACCCGACAGTTCTCATTCGCCAACCAGAAATCGATTTCTGTTCGTCGCATATGCCGTCTGTGCGATGCTGAATCGCTGGATACTGGCGCTGGTTCTCACCGGCATTCTGTACCACATTCTAAAACCATCCGGTTTGCACAACCTTGCCCTGACGACCGTCGGACTCTCCGCATGCATCAGCATGTATCGCCTTTGCGCCGAAATCAGAAAGTCCATTCCAAACACAGGAAGGAATTCCATGAACCCTGTTCGTATTGCATTGACGGTGACGTCCGTCGTTGCAGTTGTCGGTGCGTCGCTGACAATGCCAATCCCTGTGCGCGGCCACGCGCCGCTTGTTGTTGAACCTGCAGGACTGCGAAATATCTATTCGCAGGTCGATGGCGTTGTCGAAGAGATTCTGGCGGTTCCGGGACAAACAATAGTCGCGGGTCAGCCGTTGCTCCGACTGCGAAATGAGTCGCTGGATCTTGAACTTCTGGAGATTCAATCAACTCTGCGAAAACGCGAGGTTGACGCAACACTGGCGCGGGCCATGAACGACTCTGCAAGACTGGAACTCGCTATGGAATCAGTCAGCACTGTGGAAAAAGAACGCAGTCAGCTTCAGCAGAAAATCGCCAGACTCACGATCGTTGCTGCCTGCGATGGCGTTCTTGTCGAGCCAGCGATTTCGACATTGTCGCAGAATGACGGCAGCAGCCAGAATCCGCTCGACCCAAAGAATCAGGGAGCATGGCTGCAGGCACGATCCCACATCTGTAGTATTGCACCAAGGGTCAACGAATGGCAGGCGACATTGTTCATTGACCATGCCGGACATGAAAAATTGCGGGTCGGTGACCCGATCGATATCAACCTCGCCGATCGCCCGAGCGAGATTCTGCATGGTCGCGTCAGGAATGTTGCTCCGCGAGAAGAGAACGTTGTTCCAGCTCCTCTGTCGAGCAAATATGGCGGACCAATGGTGACGACAACTGACCCGGTCAGCGGGGACGAACGACTCGCGACGGCAGTCTATCAGGCGACAATTGTCATCAACGAACGCGACACGGAATTGATTACCGGCATGCGTGGCACCGGTCGATTCGAAGTCAACCGACCCTCGATAGCTGGCTGGATCGACGCATACCTCCGTCGAACTCTGGACGTCGCGTATTGAATGCCGGTATTCACTGATGCTGATGTTTTGTCGTTTAACAGCGTTTATAAGTCAGCCGCAGACGCACTTGTTCTCCTCGTTTTGCGTACGCCTGCGGCTGACGGTTAAACGAGTTATGTCAAATAACTTATACCCCGCTGCTCATGTCTGCTGAGTCAGAGACACTCTATGAACATTGTATCTATAGTCCGCAAGACCATCGCAGGGTTGATTGGAACGCGCCAGCACACACGGAACGCGATGATCGAGGGTATTATCGGTGCGTCAGACAAAATGCGGGATTGGGATGAGACTCGACTTCTGCAAGTCAGCCACGAGCTTCGCTGGAAGGCGCGTTGTGGCGAGAGCCTGACGCAGATGACACCCACGGCGTTTGCACTTGTCCGTGAAGCGTTACGCCGTGTCTACGGCATGAAGCTGTTTCCCGTGCAGGTGTATGCCGGGCTTGTGATGGCGGACGGTGACGTTGCGGAAATGGAAACGGGTGAAGGCAAGACTGTCAGCGCATTGCAGCCGGTCTATCTTCGAGCTTTGTCTGGACAAGGGTGCCATGTACTCACAACAAACGACTATCTGGCGGCACGGGATGCCGGACTTGCGTCGCTGGTACTGGCTCGTCTGGGAATGACTGTTGGTTCTTTATCGAACTCACTGCAACCCAATCAGCGGCGTCATGCCTATGCCTGCGATGTCACGTACGGTACGGAAAAAGAATTTGGATTCGACTTTCTGAGGGATCGACTTCAACGTCAGGCGCGTAGCCTGCGTCCCCACGAAGCTCAAACGGAGTCTGTTCAGCGAGGGCACTACTTTGCTTTGGTTGATGAAGCCGACAGCATCATGATTGATCAGGCGCGCACTCCACTTGTGATTGCCACGAATCAGGAGTGCTCGCCCGGCACGCTGTCGCTGCTGCAATGGAGCGACTGCTTTGCTCAACGTCTGCAGAATGACAATGACTTTCGTTATCGACCAGAACTGCGTTCCGCGATATTGACGAAGAAAGGGTATCAGCGAGTTCTCCTGGAATCCAAACCGCAGGTTTTGGCATCACATAATTCGGAGGTCATCTGTCGCCAGGTGGAACGTGCGTTGACGGCCCGCCTCGGATTTTCACCAGAACGGGATTACGTTGTCATCGACGGAAAGGTGCAGATCGTCGATGAGTCCACCGGAAGAATTCTTGAAGGGCGCAAATGGCAGGATCGTCTTCATCAGGCGATTGAAGTCCGGGAACGACTGACAGTCAGCAGCATGACTCGCGAAACCGCACGAATCTCAGTGCAGAGCTACCTCCGGCAATACGCGCATCTTGCGGGAATGACAGGCACCGCCGTTGCCGTCCGGCGAGAACTCAATCGTGTTTATTCCGTCGATGTTCAGAGAATTCCTGTACACGTGCCGTCTCGTCGACAGGGCATGACGCCTCGTATTTTTCTGACAATGAATGACAAGCTGACGGCGGTCATTGGCGAAATCAGAACACTTCAGCAACAAGGGCGTGCCGTGCTGGTTGGCACGCCATCGGTGCGTGCTTCAGAAATGTTGTCCAGCCAGCTGCTTGAGAACGGCATCGAACACAAGCTGCTCCACGCAAAACATGATCATGACGAAGCGGCAGTCATCGCAAGGGCCGGACAATCCGGGAGCGTGGTTGTGGCAACGAATATGGCAGGTCGCGGGACGGACATTCAGATCTCTGATGAAGTCCGCAGGCTTGGCGGTCTGCACGTTATTGCGACTGAGATGCATAGCTCGGCCAGAATCGATCGACAACTCATCGGTCGCGCCGCGCGTCGCGGAGATCCTGGCAGCTATCAGCAGTTCCTTTCTTTCGAAGATGAACTGTTGCAGGCATACGCGATGTCACCCGCGGCGATTCAGAGTCTCCGACGTCGCGCCAGCGGCACTAACGAACTTTCATCAACACACGTGGCGATCTTTGAAAAGGTTCGCAAACACATAGAGAGACAATCCGAACAGCAGCGACGCGAACTTCTGCTGCGAGAGAAGCAAGTTCGTGAAACCTGCGAAGAGATCGGACTTGATCCGTGGCTTGAATCATTCGAAATGAATCTACACGCTGGCTGAGTTTTGAAAACCCACGTCTTCAAAACCAGAGTTCCCGACGGACATAGTCAATCGCGTCGCCGAACCAGACGTGCAGAAGACTGTAGTTGCCACACTCAAGCCTTGAGCGGACGTCGGCACCAATTCTTTTTGGCAGATTCTGTTGATCTTTCAAACTGACATAGACTCTCACGACAGCTCCGGTCTCCGGATTGATTGTTGATCGTTCCGCCGTGTAGCTCAATTGTCCTGTAAACTCTCGGGCCGGATCCGCAGTCAGCTTGAACGATGTTGGCAGGTCGTCGCCATACACGGATATCCCATGCTTCACATGGTGCATTCGATGCTCCGGAATCTCAAGCTCCAGCCGCCACGGTCCGCTTTCATCCATAACTTCCAGTAGCGTGTCGCCACGGCGGACTGGCTTTCCGATCAGTTGCTGTTTGTCCATGTACGTCACGACGGTCCCCGCAATCGGTGCTCGCAAAGTCATTCGCTCGATTCGTTTTTCAGCCTGATCAATCCTGTGCTGCAGGCCACTGAGATCGATCCGGCACTGCTCAATTGCGGTCTGAAGCTGAAGTAAGTGTTCCCGATTACCAGACTTTGATGCGCTGTGAAATTCTGAATTCAATCCGAGAAGTGACTTTCTTCGTTCATCGCTCTGACTCTTCAGCAGCAGCAATTCGGAGATGAATGCATCATTCTTCAGCGTCATTAATGGTGTGCCGACATCGACAAAGTCACCCGGTCGAATCAGCACGCTTTCAACTTCGCCATCGAATTCTGTAAAGACCCGGCGCTGCAGTTCGGGCATCAGTTTACCACTTGCGTTCACGCGGTAGGCGGACTGCGTCGTACACAGCGCTGCGATCATGCAAAGGCCGATGGACATCAGGGCCATCACCTTTGCGAACGAATGCCTTCTCCGAAATTCCATTTGTCGCCCCGCAAAGTCCAGCAGCGGCAGCAACGGAACGCGGCGATAAGCTATCGCGTTCGACATGGCCATCGAAACCTGAGTGCAAACAGTATCCGCATACTTTGTCAGTGCTGGAGAAGGGCGATTCGTTGTAAATTGCTCCAGCACGAATGCGCCAAGCGGGCGACCGTGACTGCGATCCGTTGACGAAGACCCGTCCGTGAAATCGGATCGAAGTGTCGGCTGCAGCAGGGGACATAACATGAGCATCCGGCTGCCGCTTTCGCCGACGTACAAGGCAAGCGGCTCCAGAACCGGCACAGGAATTGTGTCATTTTGCCCGGTGTAGATCAGCACGTCGCCAGCGACGGCTGCATGTTGAGTCAGTCGCTGGAGAAGCTGGATCTGATTCGACCGTACATTGACATTGCCTCGTCCGCTGACGGCCACGACATCCCACCGGGAACCTCTTTTTAGCAAAAGAGTGGCACGGTCACACTTCAGGATCGAAGCTGCGTCATTAACAGCAGTCACGGCAACGACAGCAGGATCAAGACTGCGGTGCAGTGCCGTACAAAATGCACTGAATGCTTCCAGAAAAACTGTAGGATCAGTGACTCGCGTCAAATCCTCCAGCCGTTCAAGATACCGATCAATGATGAGGACCACGGCGTTGAAATTCTGCAGAATCTCCGCATCCAGTTCCCATGGCTCACCGCCGGCGAAAAACTCCAGCGCACCAATGCAGTTGCCTTTATGAATCAACGGGACCAACAAAACAAACGCGATGTCCGGATGAAGCACAGCCTGAAATGGGACGATTCTGAGTTTGTTCGCCAAAAACGTGTCGCTCAGAATCCGCTGATTTAAGCGAGTGCTCTGCAGATCTTCGCGAAGACCCAATGTCGAAAACTGGTGCTCTGCCAACAGACCAACGGATTGCCGATTATCAAACATCCAACAAGCACCAGCATGCGCCTCAAGTGCAGTCGAGAGTTCACTGAGCAAGTATTGAAGAAACGCGGGTGCAGAATCGTTGTTGGCGGCGACCTCTTCCAGTTTTGCCAGGATCGACGAGAATTGAACAGCGGTTTTCAATGCTGCCTCCGGCAACTTCTCGCGATTTCTGGAACGTCGAAGATGGGCAAGTGACCGAATCGCGAGGATTCTGTGAGAATCGCTCAAACCGATCAAGACCAGATCCAGCTTGACACGTTTTGGCAATCGTCAATAGCATCGGTGAATGAGTCCGAAAGGAGAGCCCTGTTTATGATCACGTTCCAGCAGTTCCAGATTTTCCGTTTCACGATCTGCCTGTATTTCCTGTCGGCCACTCATTGTTGGGGCCAGGAATCAGCGATCCGAAGTGCAGCGGCGAATGAGATCATCGTTGTGCAAGATTGCCGGGTCGCGCTGCTGCAGTCAGCAGTGCTGGCGAGTACGCACTCCGGGATCATTGACAGAATTGAAATTCTCGATGGCGACTTTGTGACGGCGGGACTTCAAATTGCGCAAATTCGTGACAGTCTCGCGAGGGCCGAAGTCGCAACTGCCTCTCTAAAAGTCGAAAACGATGTTGATCTGCGCTACTCGGTCAAACTGAGTGAATTGGCACAACTAGAATACTCCAAAGCCCTGGCCCTGAACAAAGAAATACCTGGAGCACAATCAGAGCTGGCAGTCAAAAATCTGAAGATTGCCGCTGAGCGTGCTTTGTTGCAGATTGAGCAAGCATCTCACCGCCTTGAAGTCGCAAAACTTGAACTGGAGACTGCCCGAATCACGCTTGCCGGGTACAGCGTCAATGCTCCATTTGAAGGCGTCATCCTGCGAGTGCAAAAGTCCGTGGGGGAATCGGTTCAGGAAGGCGAACCCATTGCCGATCTGGCAAATCTGAAGGAACTCAAGGTTGAAGGATCTCTACCGGTTGAGTTGGCCTGGCAGGTTGAACGCGGGCAACCGGTAGAAGTTCAGGTGGAGATTCCGGGAGTTGATCTGGAAGTCGAAAACGTCCGGTTTAGAGGTGAAGTTGTTTTCGTGGATTCAGAGGTTCAGGAAGTCAGCCAGAAGGTTCGCATCTGGGCCAAAGTATCAAATTCACAAGGTCTCCTGAAGTCAGGGCTCATCGCAACGATGCGCATCCCGCGCGGGGAACGTCAGCGAGTTGCTGCCAAATCACTTCGCAAGTAACGCACTGCGACGAATAAGTCGCAGCAATAGTTGAAGTCAATCTCGAGCTGCTGTGAGATCGGACTGATCCGTGGTTAACGTCGGAGTAACCATCGATACATTGCACCGTGACCGCCAGAACAAGAGTGAACACTGAAAATATCGGACCCAACTCGTTTTCATTCGTTTCAACCTTCATATAAGCTTTCACGACGTTCCTAAGTCGCAGCCCTCGGTAAGGGATTCCTGTGTCAGTGAAAGAGCGAAAACGCATTTTGATTCTGGGTGGTGGTTTCGCGGGCGTCTATACCGCAATGTATCTCGGCAAACTGCTGGGAGCGGACCCGGAATTTGAAATCGCGCTTGTCAGTCGCGAAAACTATTTCGTGTTTCAGCCGATGCTGGCGGAAGTCGTTTCCGGAAACATTGGTCTCCTTGATACTGTGAGCCCAATTCGTCGTCTTGTTCCGCGATGTCGATTGTACATTCGAGAAATCGAATCGATTGATGTACCGAACCGTCAGGTCACTCTAGGTCCCGGATTCTGGCCGCAGTCTCATACACTTGACTTTGACCACTTGGTTCTGGCTCTCGGAACAGTGACGGACTATCGAGGACTTCCCGGGCTGCAACAGCATGCGCTGCCCTTCAAGAATCTCGCTGATGCCGTTCGATTGCGGAATCATCTGATTCACGTTCTCAATGAAGCCGAAATCGAAACGGACTCGGAACGTCGCCAACAACTGCTCACATTTGTTGTTGCGGGCGGCGGATTTTCAGGTGTTGAAGTGGCTGCGGAGTTGAACGACTTTGTGCGGCACATGGCCAAACAGTGTCGCAGTTTTGGTGCAGAAGACATTCGTGTCGTGCTGGTGCATTCGGGAAAGCAAATTCTTGAACGAGAAGTCGGCCCGCGACTCAGTGCCTATGCTCAAAAGATTCTTAGTAGTCGTGGTGTGGAACTCTGCCTGGAGAATCGACTGAAGACAGCCACTCGCGACGCTGCCATTCTGGGCACCGGTGTTCGAATTCCGACCAAAACTCTCGTTTCGACTGTCCCTTCGTTCCCGAACCCCCTGATTGATGCGATCGAATTAAAAAAAGAGGGTGGTCGCATTGTGGTGAATGGTCATCTGGAGGTCGAAGGAGCAGAAAACATCTGGTCCCTGGGTGACATTGCTCGAGTTCCGAATGCAGCCGACAACCAACCTTGTCCACCGACCGCTCAACATGCCATCAGGCAGGCAAAAACATTAGCACACAACATTGCTGCACGGTTAAGAGGCAGCGAGCTAAAAGTGTTTCGATTTCCGGGACTCGGAAAGATGGGATCACTAGGACACCATTCCGCCGTGGCGGAACTGTTCAACCGAATTCGCATTTCTGGATTTCCGGCGTGGGTCCTGTGGCGAACGGTTTATTGGTGGAAATTACCGGGGCTCGATCG
>JANOZG010000846.1:0-1831 GCA_031429275.1 Planctomycetota bacterium | reverse complement strand
CACGCTCCGCCGTGAAGAGCCCACAACGGATCACTTTCGAGTGTGTGATATCGCGAACCGATCTGCAGCCCAGCGCCATAGTGCAGAACAGGCGATGAATGCTGTTGAGCAGCGTGGCTTTAATGGGGGCTCGTCACGGCGGAGCGTGACGGCTACATTTTACACGACATCAAACACGACGTTGGTCCACGTTCCGTAGTAGAGTTGACCACTTTCAGCACGCACCGGACGCAGCCATGTTTGATAGCGACCTTTCGGCAGAGTCGATGGCAGTTTATAGGATGTTGTCAGATACAACGGCTGATACACAATCTTCTGCTGCTTTGGAGTCCCCAGATAATCGATCCACAGTTCGTAGTTCGTCGCTCCATTGGCAGCATTCCAGGACAACGTCTTGTTGGCAAACGTCACAGCCGTCCCAATGCCGATTTGCAGTGACTGCACGGCGCTCAGCGAACTGCGGGAACCATCCGGGAAGATTGCTCGCACCTGAATCTGGCTGATGCCTCTGGCCAGAGGCACATCAATGCGATGCGATGTGCCCGTGATCCCAGTCCGCGTGTAAATCGGAGCGACGCTACCGGATTTCGTCACCAGCACTTCGTACGATGAAGCACCTGTTGCAGCCGTCCATGCAATCGAGGGTGTCGCATCAACGGTTGCAGCGGCGGACGATGTAAGACTGACTGGTGGATGGAACACTTCCGTCGAAAATGTTTCTGACCAGTTCGAAGACGACGTGGCATAATTCGCGATAATTCGCAACGTGTATTTGCCTGGCGGCAACGGTGCTGTCAGTTCGATCGTGGTTCCCGCTTGTGTTGTCCGAGGAACATACAAAGCTCCGCTGGTCCCACGCAGTTCAAACGTGTACGAACCGGCGAATGGCACCGCATCCCATGCGAAGCCTGTTGCCGTGCTTCGCAAATTTGTGGGTGGTAACTTCATCCACAATGCATTCCCCGCACCCCATGCTGAAAATGGCTGCGAGTTTTTTACGGCTCGCACGTAGACAACGAATTTGCCTGCAGGCAGATCCTGCGTCGGAATATGTGACAGGCCAGTGATGTTTTTTGCACTGTAGACAAGCGTTTTTCCATCCGGCAGGTAGACACTGACATCATAGCCGGTGGCTCCGTTCACTCCGGACCACGTAAACGTCGGTCGCGGTGATTTCTGATCTCCCGCACCGGCCGTCAGCGTAACTGGCGGAGCGAGCACAGCGAATTGGTTCACTGTTGACCATGCCGTCTTTGTTCCGTCCGCCCTTGTGCCGCGCACCCAGACCTCATACTTTGCAGGAGCAAGCGATGCTGTGACAGCAAACGTCGTCGTTGTCAGATTCTTTTCGTACAGCGTGCGAGTTTTCGTGTCTCGATTATTCAACCAGATTTCATAGCTGATGACATCCGCTGGCCCGACCCAACTGAGCGTTGGCTTCGTGCTGACACTAAACGGCGTCACCGAATGCATAACAGGATCCGGCCCGAGCACAAAGTCTTTAGCCGCACTCCACGCGGAAGGACTTCCCAGCACCGGCAGACTGCGAACCCACACGCGATAGGCATCGCCTGGATTCAGATTATCTTCACTGACGCTGCTGCCGAGCACACTGAATCGCGGCTCATTCACTCGTTTCCGAACTGGCGGCATCGATGGATGCGTCAGATTCTGAATCCAGACGTCATACTGAATCGCCCCGGCAATATCGGCCCACGCCAGATCCTTGCCACTGCCCACAGTGGCAGTCGCGAGTCGATCGACCGACGTGATCGCCGATGGTGCAGTGACGGCAATCGTCGTGTCGATGCGGAAGAGTTCGGTGCCGACG
>JANOZG010000845.1:0-11722 GCA_031429275.1 Planctomycetota bacterium | reverse complement strand
TGTTCGCTTCCTGAAAGATGCACGCACCGTGAGCGCATGATTCGTAATAAGACACTAACGGACGCACCATTAACAATGGCTTTTTTCACGACTAATGAAACTCGCAGAAATTTCCTGACCGGATCCGGCATCGGACTTGGCAGCATCGCGTTAGCAAACATGCTTGCCCAGGATTCGGCAGCGGCAGAGTCACAGGACCGTGGTATTCTGGGCGCACCACATTTCGCACCAAAAGCGAAACGCGTGATTTACCTGTTTATGTCCGGCGCGCCCTCGCAGCTGGATCTACTGGACTATAAGCCGACACTGAATCGAATGAATGGTCAGCAGTTGCCGGATTCAGTGAGAGGAACACAACGTCTCACGGGAATGTCGGGAAATCAGTCGTCAATACCACTGGTTGGATCACCATTTCAGTTCTCTCAGCACGGGCAGGCCGGCGCATGGTTCAGTGAATTGCTGCCGCACACCGCCAGTATTGCGGATGATTTGTGCGTTGTGAATTCGATGTATACGGAAGCCATCAATCATGGCCCCGGCGTGACGTTTCTGCAGACTGGAACACAGATTGCGGGCCGTCCTAGTATGGGAGCGTGGTTGAGCTATGGACTTGGGCAGGCAAATGCCAATCTGCCATCGTTTGTCGTACTGATTACAAAAGACAAAGGTGGCCAACCCCTGGGAGCTCACTTGTGGGGCAGCGGATTTCTGCCATCGCGGCACCAGGGAGTATTGTTTAGAGCGGCGAAAGATCCCGTGTTGTATTTAGGCAATCCGACCGGTATCAGCAGCGTCAGCCGTCGACTCTTACTGGATCGCTTAAAAGAATTACATCAGCATCAATACGCGGGGACAGCGGACAGCGAAATCCAAAGTCGCATCGATCACTATGAAATGGCATACTCCATGCAAACCAGTGTGCCGGAAGCCACTGATATTTCAGGAGAATCCAAGTCTGTGCTGGATGAATACGGCCCCGAGGTGACAAAGCCCGGCACCTTTGCTGCCAACTGTCTGCAGGCTCGACGGCTGGCTGAACGCGGAGTGCGATTTATTCAGCTATATCACCAGGACTGGGATCATCACGGCGGCCTTCCAAATGCGTTGCCGGGGATTTGCAAGGAGACTGATCGACCCGCAGCCGCGCTTGTGAAAGATCTGAAACAGCGTGGTTTGCTGGACGATACGCTGGTAATCTGGGGGGGCGAGTTCGGACGGACAAACTACTGCCAAGGTAAGATTCAGCCAAATTTTGGCCGTGATCATCATCCAAGATGTTACAGCATCTGGATGGCTGGCGGCGGGATTAAATCGGGTTCTGTTTACGGCGAAACAGATGAACTTGGCTACAACGTTGCGACAAACGGTCTGCACGTGCACGATTTGCATGCGTCGATCATGCACTTACTTGGGGTTGACCACGAACGTCTGACATACAGATTTCAGGGACGACGTTATCGACTGACTGATGTGCATGGAAAACTAGTGGACGGCATTCTCTCGTAAGCCGATCCGGGCGGCATAAAACGTTCAGCAGCCGTAAGCTCGCAGGTTTGTGTTTCGAGTGATTCCGAGGACCCATCAAAAGTCTGATCGTCATCTGGCGTGCAATGGACGAAATCCAGATTACCAAACATTTTCGGTAAGTCTCGACCACGCTGGCCGTTAATGTGGCATCCTACCTGAACGCCGTCTGCGTTCTGTCGAGTCCAATTCACCTCTCCATTCAAGGCTGATCGATCTTTTTTTCCATTGGAGCCGAAGAGAGTGAACTTGCTTCCGTGTGGAACAACCCGTTTTGTGTCCAGGCAGATTCCCCCGATGGAGTAGTTCGTAATCCAAACTGGCTCAAGTTTTCCATCGCCATCCCATAGTACCCAGGCTCGCCAATTGCATTCGTAGCGAAGGCTGTTTCGCAGGTCGCTCCATTCGCGTTCTGTGAGGCGATTGGGAAGAGGCATCGTTAGAAACGCACCGATCTGCCATCCCTGTTGGCTGGGACGGCACCAATGCACAAGACCGCGATTTTGGGTAGCGGTCGTCATTAGATTGCCAAACAAGGCCAATTGCAGATTTGTGCCGTAACGTAATGGTCGGTCGGTCAGAATCATCACGTCCTGACGCGTCAATTCCACAAGTCGTGCAGGTACGGGTGCACCGCAATCCAGACACGCTGAGACCGAAATCTCAGGATGGTGGAGGCGGTTCGGAGAACGAGCCTGAATTGATGGATGAGCAGCGTTGGGAAAAGACATTTCGGACTCTTGAAAGCTCGGACCAAATGGTGGGAACTTCCGAAAACGCGAGTTAGGAATCAAAGACGAATCCGTGATCGATCCTCCCTGTCTTTCCTGAACCGAATTTATGAATTCATTTGCCTAACCGGAAAACCACGTCCCGAAACGGCAGATTCTGCGGATTGAGCCTAACACTTCGGTTGCTCCAGCAATCCCAAATATCCAGCCATCTGTTAGACCTTGTCATCACAAACGTCTAATGCCCCTGAATAACAGAAACGACTCAAGAACGCGGTCTGTCAACGCAGGGAGACTGGGGGATATTTTCTGATAAGTAAGGCAGCACCGTGCGAGCTTGCCGACTTTCTCGCGTTCTTCCGGTTGTAGTGAGTCTTCCGTCAAATCACGTTTTACGTATTGGCGATAAGTTGACGAGACGAACGTTCATTTGGTGTCTGCAACATCCGCAATCGTTCGGCGTGCGGTTGTTGCATTCAAATCAGGTTCGTCTGCGGCATTCTTCACCCGTCCGTCGAGCAAAATGGCAGAGCTGACCATGAAGTTTGAAACATTAACAGGTAATCAACGATCCCGTCGCAGCAAGAGTAACTCGCAGGCCCCAGCGGTCGTGGAGTCACTCGAAGTTCGCTCATTGATGACAGTGCTGTTGCCGACAGGGACGGTGGATGACGCGACTCCCACAATTGCGTGGGAGGCTGTTGATAACGCAGTCAGCTACGACTTGTGGGTGACGGACGTGGAACAGAGAGAGGTGCAGTTCATTGAATACGACATCACCGCGACGAACTTCACTCCTACCACGCCAATGAATCTGGGTGCAGCGCGTGTTTGGGTGCGACCAACCTTTGAGGGCGGCGTTAAAGGCGATTGGTCAACCCCGAAGGTTTTCACCGTGCAGGTGACGCCCACTTTGACCGGGCCGATAAGATTACCATTCCCTGGTGCACCAAACAAGATTAATGAGACAAAACCAACAATCACATGGGACACGCCTCCGGGTGCTGCCAGGTTTGAAATCCATTTTGGCAACTTGACAGAACGCACAAGCGAAGTCTTTCGAGTTACCAACCTGACAGCAGTTCTTGACGAGAATGGGTTTCCTTTCTTCGACGAGAATCGCGAGATTGTGCGGGAAGAGAAAAGATCGTTTGAGCTTCCAAATGATCTGCAGCTAGGTAGCTATCGGATCTACATGCGGTCGCAGGACGACGGAGGTCGCTGGACTGATTGGAGCAAGCCGCTGAATTTTGAAATTGCTCCACAGGTCATCATCACACGTCCCTCGGGGCCTAGTTTTCAAAATCCCCCATTGCTGGAATGGCAAGCCGTATCCAAAGCCACAAGCTACGATGTGTTTGTCGCCAAAGCGTCGACGCCCAACACTCCGCTGTACAATTCGAACGTAACAACCGGTACCTCTTTTCAGATTCCGAAAGCACTGATTGCCGGCGACTATGTGTTTTGGGTTCGTGCACGACGTGCAGTTACCGGACTGCCTGAAGTCTTCGGCCTGTGGAGTGCGCCAAAGACATTCTCAACGATAAAGACCCCAGTGGTGACAGGGCCTGTTGGAATAACAACAATAGCGACTGGGAAGCAATTCGTAACAGCCGCACGTCCGCTGATCGAATGGACGGCCATCGATAAGGCGGCTCGATATGACGTTTGGGTTGAACTTTCAAATGGGAAGTCTCCATATCTGGTGACGACAGCGACCACCAACAAATATCAGTTTGAAAGTAACGTTGTCAGAGGTGATTTCACGGTCTGGATTCGTGCTGTCAGCACGACAGGTAAAAAGACAGACTGGAGCTCGCCGTATTCCTTTACGACGACCGGTGGAGCTCCAGTGATTACGTCGCCAACAACCGGCACCAACGTAGTTCCGATTCCGGATATTAAATGGACGCCGGTGGCAGATGCTAAGTCTTACAATGTCCATATCTCATGGATCGATAATGACTTCGACTACATTCTGGCCAGTGGCATTTCGATCACTGAATTTGCTCCGACAGATCCGCTGCCGACAGGTTCTTATCGAGTCTGGGTTCAGGCGGTAACTGAAGACGGAACAACGCTGCCATGGAGCGCTCCGGTAGTATTCACAGTGACGTTGAACGAGAACGAAATACCTTCAGGTGAGATTCCGGAACTGCTGGCAGTGCTTTTGCCACCCCATGGAAATACTCAGGCGGACGTCGTCGAAGAGTCCCATGCTCAGGCCTCGTTTGACGCGGCCAACTACGATTCTCCACCAGACATCAATGCCTTTCCGACTGAGTTTGTGGCGATGATTCCGTTGGAAGTCCACACTTTGCCAACTGAACCGCTCATCGAAGAACTTCTGGAACAGCTTGCTGGTGAATCCGGGGCTGTGGAGTGGTGGATGTTGCAAAGCAGCCAAAGCTAAGGTTGACTTAAAACCTGCGTCAGCCTTTCTTTACCGCTGGAGCTGTCAGCGGATCCTCGGGCCATGCGTGTTTCGGATAGCGACGTTTTAGTTCTTTGCGAACATCCGGATACGTGTTGGCCCAGAAGCTGGCAAGGTCATTCGTAATTTGTTGTGGCCTCATATTCGGGGCCAGCAAGTGCAACAATACAGGAATACGTCCGCCAGCAATTCGAGGCGTTTGCTTCAACCCAAACACCTCCTGAATGCGAACCGGCAACACCGGCGGACGATCCGCTTCATAAACGAGACGGATTCGGCTGCCGCTTGGAACAGTCATACGTTCCGGAGCTTCGCGCTCAATTGTCTGGACCATAGCGTACTCAATTTTTGAGTGCAACGCTGAGAGCCAAGGGGCGGATTTAAGTTCCACAAAAGATCGTCGTCCGTGACATAGTTCCCGCAGCACTTCGAGCATCAGACTGTCGTTGACGGCAGGTAGATAAAGCTGTGGCATCCATTCCCGAAGGCAACGGCTGCGAACCACGAAACTGTTGAAATCGTCATCGTGTGGCATGACGAGTTCCAGTTGATTTCGAGCGGCCTGAAACAGAACTTCCGCTGCAGCGGCAGGATCTATGATCGCTGCGGGAGTTTCTTCAAGCACAAGATCATCAAACGACACACGCCGCCGAGCAACGACCTGCTTTTGAGTCGGATGGAAAAATAATTCGTCGCCGGTCCGCAGCAACGATTGCGGCAACCATTCCCGCAGAACTTCGGATGCCTGACGGACCGTGGCATCGGAGCCAGCTCCATCGATATCAATACACAGAAAGAGTTGCGATTTCTGTACAGCAGATTTTGGTCCGATTTTGACGCCACGCCCACCCACCATCAACCCCTTGTTGCCAACAGCATCGCGACGCCTGGCGACACGATCCGGGAAACCAGCCACAAGGGCTCGCAGCAATGCTTCGTCTGAATCCAATTCATCATGGCCTGGCGATTGACATGCCGAAGTCTGTTCTTCACGCAGGGCGACTGCAAGTTGCTTCGCCACTTGAATCACAGTCTTCACAGCACCACGATTGATATCGCCGCACGGCGAAGTCTCCTGTCCCGTCGTTAGAAAATCTTCAACGGCATGCAGACGGTCCAGGACATCCGATCGTGATCGATGGCTTGAAGTCGTTCTGATCGAACTGCCGGACGACGTCTGGTGGTCTCGCCCGTTTCGCATAAACGGATCGCGTTCAGAGAGCAATGCTGCCATCAATGCCGCGCGGTCTGGCTGGCCGAAGTGTTGTGCTTCCACCAGTAACCGGGCGATACGAGGAGCAACCGGAAACCTCACAAGGCGTCGCCCTGCATCTGTGATACCCTGATCGTCGATGGCCCCCAGTAGTCGAAGAAGCCTTTGAGCATGTTCGATGGAAGCTGCAGGAGGAATTTCGAACCATGGAAATGCAGCGATGTCCGATTCGCCCCAGTCGTAAAGTCGAAGCACGGCTGACGACAGATCGACGCGATTGATTTCCGCGACTTCGAAATCCGGTCGACGTCGATGGGTCGATTCTTCCCAGAGTCGCACGCAGATTCCAGGTTGTGTTCGGCCCGCTCGACCGGCCCTTTGATCGGTTGACGCTTTTGAAACGGGCGACAATTCCAGACGGTCAAGACCTATGTTGGCATCAAACTGCATCTGCCGCGCGAGCCCCGTATCGACGACGGCCGTGACGCCTTCAATCGTGACGGATGTTTCTGCGACGTTTGTCGACAGCACGATCTTGCGCTGCGAGCACGGAGCCAGCACGCGATCCTGATCTTCGGGTGTCATGTCGCCGAACAATGTCATCACCGCAACATTGTGGCGACGTGACAACGATTCCAGTTCGCTGCGCGTTCGCATGATTTCACCAACGCCGGGCAGAAACACAAGAACGTCACCGTCTGTTTGCTGCAACACCTGTTCGATGCCGTTTGCCGCAAGTTCCGTGATGGACTGTCGTTCGATTCGCCGGAGATAATCAATGCGAACCGGATGGAGTCGACCTTCGCTTTCAACGATGGGGCAGTCTCCAAGATAGCTGGCGATGCTGGCTGGATCGAGTGTTGCAGACATCGCCACAATTCTCAAATCCGGACGCACAGTTTGCTGGACACGACGAACCATGGCCAGCGCGAGGTCGCTGTCGAGACGACGTTCATGGAATTCGTCAAAAACTACAACCGATATGTCTTCAAGGAATGGGTCATCCTGCAATCTTCGCAACAGGACACCTTCTGTGACGACGAGAATCTTTGTAGCGTGGCTGACAGATTCTTCGAAGCGGACTCGATAACCGATCGTCTGACCGACGCGTTCATTTCTTTCGGACGCCATCCGTCGAGCCGCCGTGCGTGCGGCAATGCGGCGTGGTTCCAGCATCACGATCTGGCCGTGCTGTTGTTTCAGCATGTGCTGGATCGCAGGAGGCACTCGTGTCGTTTTGCCCGCTCCGGCTGGGGCTCGTAACACGACGCAATTTGACTTTTGCAAAGCAGCCACGACCTTTGGCAAAACGGAATCAATGGGAAGCGAATTGAGCATATTGGACCGAAACGTACTTCCTTGCCCTGAACCGTACGAAATGCCAGACTGCGTTGCGTTCAAGCTGACACGATTATCCGGAATTCGGTATGTTACGCGATGCGGAATGATGCCTCAAACGGTAATCGTTAGCATGTACTTCCTCCACCGAAATAAAAGGCAATCTGCCATGAGTCAACCTTTCGAATCATCGCCAGGTTCCGATAACCCATTTTCACCGCCACATGCAGCAGACTTTACGGCACGGAGACCGGCACCCAAACCTGCGATGGCCACAACGTTTGGAATTATGAATCTGGTGTTTGGTGGATTGTCGCTGATTTTACAGGCAGGTGGCGTTATCATGATTTTCTTTCTTCGTACCAAGATCGAAGAAATATCAAAGCAGACGATTCCAATGCCGGGGACCATGCAGTGGATCGCAAATGGAGTTCAGCTGTTGCTGACTTTTTGGCTGATCTACACTGGCGTTCGGGTTTTGGGCGGCACGATGTCCGGTCGAGGCGCATTCATTGCGTATTGTCTCGGTTCACTCGTCATTCGACCGTTTCTGGTCGTCATCAACTTGTTTGCACAGTATGACCAGATGGAACAGCAAATGGCGGCTGGCGGAGCAGCAATGCCGCCTGGGGCCATGATTGGCATCATAGCTGTTGGAGGTCTGTTCGCACTTGTACTGGCTGAAGTCTACGAGGCGGTGGCATTCTTCGTAATTCGCTCCAAAGGTGTCACACAACAATTTCAGGCATGGGACGAAGTTGTCAATGCACAGCGTCCAAATGAATCGCTCAATTTTAAATAACATGCAGTAGCTCGATTTCCAGAGTCGACTGTTTTCAGTGGTAAATCGACGCTGGAGAGTCAAGCTACGGAATTCTGAGCTGCCAATGGAGACGTACAAAATGAAAGCAACCATTTGTTCGGTCGTGCTGGTTCTAATCAATGCATGCTCTTCGGTCATTGCTGATGATGCGGCCTTTGCCAAATGGGAAAAGGATATCGCGGCAATTGAAGCCAAAATCCAATCGGGCCAATCAGCTCCGGGAAGCATTGTCTTTGTTGGAAGCTCCAGCATTCGAATGTGGAAACTCGATGATTCGTTTCCTGACTTGAAAACATGCAACCACGGTTTTGGTGGTTCGCAGATGGCAGACAGCGTGCATTTCTTCGAACGCATCGTCGCGCCAGTGAAGCCATCGATCATCGTCGTGTATGCTGGCGACAACGATATCGGGAAGAAAAAATCACCCGAAACTGTTGCCGCAGATTTTGCTCAATTTTGCACAAAGGTGAAAGAACAACTTCCGGATTGCCGCAAGGTGATCTACGTGTCGATCAAGCCAAGTGTCAAGCGCTGGGCGCTGGCCGATACGATCAAGTCTGCCAACAGACTTATCGAAACACAGTGTCAACAGGACGACCAGTTAGAGTACCTGGACGTTTGGACCCCGATGCTCGACGAAAAGGGGCAACCACGACCGGAATTGCTGCTAAAAGATGGACTGCATATGACCGACGACGGCTACAAAATCTGGAACGAGGCACTGAAACCCTTGCTGCTCTGAAAGTGCCTGATACCGATAACGGCTACATGCGAGCGATTCGGTAACCTACGCCGCGAACTGTCTCGATGATATCGTTGGTCTCGCCGAGCTTCTTCCGCAAAGCTCGGACGTGGACGTCGATCGTTCTCTCGAGAGAATTTGCGTCTTCGCCGCGCGATGTTTCCATCAGTTCGTTGCGTGAAAACGGTCGTCCCGGCTGGGACATCATGGTCCATAACATGCGAAACTCGGTCGGAGTCAGCTCCAGTTCCTGGCCGAGATATTTCACGACATGATTCGCGCGATCGATTTCAATGCCGTGCATTTCAAGCTGATTCTTGGCAGCATCTGCCGAATCGGCACGCCTTAGTAACGCTTTGATACGATGGATCAGCGGCTGTACTCGAAACGGTTTTGTGACGTAGTCGTCAGCTCCCATATTGAAGCCGACAATTTCATCGGTCTCGGCACTGCGAGCCGTCAGCATCATGACTGGCACGGCTTTCGTGCGCGTGTCGGCCTTCAAGAGTCGGCAAATCTGCAGGCCATCGATGCCAGGCAACATCAGATCCAGAATGCACAAGTCGGGCACCAGGTTTTGTGCTCTGATTAAGCCGTCACGCCCGTCGCGTTCCCAGAAGACGGCATACCCTTCCTTCTGCAGGTTATAGACGATTACGTCCGCGATGGACTGTTCATCTTCGATCACAAGAATGTTCGACTGCATAGGTGGGAAATTCGCCTTTTAATGCTACCTGTGTAATCGAGGATGACGAATGATCGCCGCCTCTACCAGATATACCACATCTTCTGCTATGTTGGTTGCATGGTCTGCAACTCTCTCCACATGACGAATGACGGAAAACAGATGCAGACTTGGTTCAACAAGCTCTGGTTTCTGCTTCATCACATTCACGACTTCTTCAATTAATTCACTGTTCAGCCTGTCTACAAGTTCGTCACGTTGACAGATGACACGGGCGGCCGCAGAATTCTGTTCAACAAAAGCATCGATACTGTCATGCAGCATACTCAATGCCTCCTGAGTCATTTCACTCAGACGACCTGGCATTGGATACGCACCATGTTTTGCCATTCCCGCAGATCTTTCCGCGATGCTGACTGCAATGTCAGCAACACGTTCGAGTTCTGCAGCAATTTTCATTACCACTGCCACACGACGCAGATCATTTGCCACCGGATGATAAAGTGCCAGAATCTTCAGGCACTCTTCTTCGATGCGAATGTCCCACCGGTCAACTTCGCGATCTCGAGATGAAACTTCCTCAGCCAGTTCGCTGCGACCGCTTTGCAGGCCATCGACAGCGTCATGGATGAGTTCTTCCACTGTCGAACACATCGATAAAATGTCTCGATGCAGATGCTCCATTTCATTCACAAAGTGAGTTGTCATGCGCGAATAATCCAGTTGAAAACCGCGTACGACCAAAGCACTTGCCCGACCGTCCGCACTATGAATTGGTTTGATGAATGAATTGTTAAGATTCCTGCAGAATTTCTGGACCCGTCTCGAATTCTCCAGAAATGTAAAGTTCATAAACTTGAAAAATCAGCCGAATCGCCCAGTGATATAGTCTTCCGTTTTCTTTTCAGAAGGGCTTGTGAAAATCTTCATCGTGGGGCCGGTTTCGATGAGAACACCCTTGAAGAAAAATGCCGTCTGATGGCTCACACGCGAGGCCTGCTGCATATTGTGAGTCACGATGACAATTGTATAGTTGGCACACAATTCACCGATCAGATTCTCGATGCGGTCTGTGCTTGCGGGGTCCAGAGCCGAAGCGGGCTCGTCCATCAAAATAATATGAGGATTCGTCGCCAGCGTTCGTGCAATGCACAATCGCTGCTGCTGACCACCTGACAACGCCATCGCGGAACTTGTCAGGCGATCTTTCACTTCGTCCCACAACGCGGCTTTTCTGAGGCACGATTCCACAAGCTCCGCCAGAACCGCGCGGTTCTTTTCGCCGGCGACTCGGGGACCGTAAGCGACATTGTCGAAAATTGATTTCGGAAATGGTGTCGATTTCTGAAACACCATTCCGATATGCTTTCGGAGCAAAACAACATCCACCGCCGGGGCCATGATGTCCTGGCCCTCAACAAGAATTTCGCCCTTACAGCGAGCCCCCTCAATCAGATCATTCATGCGATTAAGTGTGCGTAGAAATGTACTTTTTCCGCAACCAGACGGGCCAATCAGGGCGGTGACGGATCGTTCAGGCACCGTGAGCGACACATCAAACAGCACCTGATGTTCGCTGTAGTAGAAATCAACATTCCGAGCCTGGATCGACGGCGGATGTGCCGACATGTCAAGATTTCGATCGACGCCCGCGACTGATGGCGGAACGGAGCTGGATGTGATTGCTGCCATATCTTGGTCTATCCGAAATTTGCGAATCTGTTCCGAGCCGACTTCCGCTGAAACGAATCTCACCACTTGAGTCGACGGCTGGCATAGTGCCGTACGATCATCGCGATTGCGTTAATCGCCAGCAAAACAGTCATCAATACAATGATGCCCGATGCTGCGACACCGGTGAATCGATCCTGCGGATCTGGTCGCTTTGACCAGTCATATATCTCTATCGGCATCGCAGTGAATTGGTCTATGGGAGCCTGCAGTACCTGACCAGGCTTTGTGATCAGTTCAATCGGCGAATCAATGCCACCTGGAACCATCGACGTAATTGTCAACGCCCCCAGCATGATAAGTGGTGCTGCTTCGCCGATGGCCCGCGAAGTCGACAGGATCACCCCTGTTGAAATCCCCGGCAATGCTGCAGGAATTACCTGACGCCAAATGGTTTGCCAGCGAGTGGCCCCCAAAGCCAGCGAAGCGACTCGAATCGAACTGGGCACTGACCGCAATGCTTCCTGAGCAGCCGCAATCACGGTCGGCAGCACCACAAGC
>JANOZG010000844.1:0-1805 GCA_031429275.1 Planctomycetota bacterium | reverse complement strand
TAACCAATAAGGCTTTGACTTCGCGACGAGGGTAGGGAGAGCGGGGAGTTGGTTTGGTGGTAGAGCGGAGAGGGCTCGTGGCGATGAGAGCCCGTCAAGCCGAAGCTCAAGGCCTTTGTTCAAGAAGCCCGGATTCCAGGGAACGGCTTTTCCCATTGGGTTGTGCAATTGAGCGATGCAGAGTTCTCGTCAAAAACCGGCAAGGGCGCATTCGAAAATCCACAGCGGAGAGTTCGACACCTGCTGTCTGCGGATGTCGAGGCCTCAAGTTGCGTGTGGAAACGGGCTTCAGATCGGATGAAACAGCCTCGTTTTTTAACACGGCGCGTTCCTTCAGCGCACACCGACTTTGTGGCGTTTGAAAAAATCGAGTTTCCGCTGCTGCAGGATTCATTCGTTTCACCGCTATCCGCTGTCGAGATAATCCGTGGCGTGTTCCGGCAGAGGTCGGCGGTAGAGGACTCGGCCTTTGTCGTCGATCACGCCCATCAGCTCAAGATCACCGCCGCAGTGGCGGCAGCGAGGTGTCTGCGGTGGTCTTCGTTCCGGCTGCGGCGCGATGACGCTGCCGAGCCAATATGTCCATCCCAGAAACAGCCACACGAGCCAGCGCACCATGTCACGAGTCGTACGTGAATTCGAAGCGCACCAGCCGTAGTAATGCACCTTGCGAAATCCGTGCGGCAGAATGTGTTGAGCAAAGCCCTGCACGAACTCATCACCGGGCACCGAATTTGGTTAGGTGCGTGGCACGTCTGAATTTGTGGCACGTCTGAATTTGTCGTAACGTTTTTGGCGCGCGTCGGCAAGACCACCGGCGGCAGTGACGAGGTCGAACCGATCAAACTTCGTGGTGCAGAATTCGTGCGTCGCTGGAGTCTGCACATTCTGCCGAAAGGCTACACGAAAACGCGTCGCTTCGGCGGATACTGGAACTGTCGTCGTAAAAAATACCTCGCCGAATGCCGCGAGTTACTGGCAACGGCCGGTGTCGAATCTACCGCGTCTGCGTCCGAATCTACAGTCTCAAGCCTCTTGCCTACAGACTCATCAGACTCATCCACCCCTTGCTGTCCGAAGTGCAAAGCGAAGATGCGCTGGATCGGCTTTGAGGAAAAGCAAAGCTGGCGAATCCTGATGTCCGGTCCTCATCGCCCGCAGTGGTATCGAGATGACTGAAGCCCCATACGACAACGCGATGCATCGTCAATTCGTCGGCCAAACTTGGCTGGCAAGAATCCCGTCCTGCTGCGCGTGTGATGCGGCATTGAGCAATTTTCGCTATTCATTCGCTTGCCGAACCCTCACCGAGCGCCAGGCGACGACGTACAACCGCTGCGTCTGTTTCGACAGGCACGATCACACCGGCCAAAATCCAGGTGACAAGCTCTCGGCCACTCGGTAAACTTCCGGTGGCTGCCGAGTGACCTCGATTGATTCTGCAAAGTCGCAGAACACTCACGAAGCGGAAAAGTTCAACGCACGATCTAATTGACACCCGTTTTTCGTCTTTTGCCGCTTTTTCAGTGTTTTACAGTCTCAGACGCATGTCTCGCATGATGGCCGATTGGCCCCAAACGGCTTATTTGATCCCAAAACGGTAGTCGCGACTACCGCACAAACGCTGAATCAGCAGTATTTGCCGATGCGATTTCCGCCGACACTATCGCTGGCGACGCATCCGTGCGACCACTCAACACGGCTTGGAAGTGAAGTTTGACTTCCAGTGACGTGATCGCGAAGCATGGGCGACCAGATTGACAGCCCATAGTCAAGGTCGGTATTATGACGTTGGAATTACAACC
>JANOZG010000843.1:0-1980 GCA_031429275.1 Planctomycetota bacterium | reverse complement strand
TTGTGATGAATGAAGAGCTGCTGCGGAACAATCTTCCACAACAGGAACTTCGGCTTCAACAGGCACGCATTGCTGTCGATCTGGGCCGACATTCAGATGCGCAGGCACATTTGAAGTTGTTGCAACAATCGCAGTTTGACTCAGCAGAAGTCTGGTATCTCAGCGGCCACTGCGCTAAAGAGGAACGAAAACTGGCCGACGCCGCTCGCTGTTTTCAACGATCACTGGAATGCAAAAATCCGCCTGAAGCTGCTTTTGAGGAATTGGCGTCGATGGCGGCAGGAAATCCGCAACTGAAGATCGATGCAGAGACAATTCTGGATCAGATGGTGACCATTTGCGCCTCTGCCGAGGCATTTCGAATTCGCGCGATGGGATTTGTGCAAGAAGGTAAGTACTCGCTTGCGCTGCCGCATGTCTGGAGAGGGTTGCAATCGGCACCGGATGATCTTGCGTTGAATGCCATTCTGGTCACATGCCTGAGCGCCAGAGATGAAGATACCTCGATGTCGCAACCCATGAACGCTGGCCGAATCCACTCGATCGAAGCTGAGACAACTCGTGCGATTCGCCATCTGGAGGATTGCGTGGACCGGAATCCTCAGCAGGCATCATTCCGAACGCAATTGGCGGCGATCGTATGGGAAAACTCGCAGAAGGCAGATGCGATCAAGATTCTGGAGGCCGGGATTAGCCGCGACTCTCGCGCCTATTCGTTATATAGCGTGCTGATCGACTATTTGCTGACCCTAAAACAGCCAGACAAGGCCGAACGATTGCTCGAAAGTCTCCCAGCGAATGCATTGGCGAATGGCGAGCGAGACTTATTGAGTGGGCGGTTGGAATTGCTGCGTCAAAACTGGAAACAGGCCGAAGAATTCCTGCAGCGAGCTGTTACATATTCTTTGCCGGATTCAGGTCTGCATAAAAGAGCCCAAATGTTGCTGGCGGTAAGTCGGTCGAATTCAGGGAATGCCACCATCGCGGTTGATGCCTTCAAATCGGTACTGACTGCCGACCCAAATTCCGTTCCCGGACGACTTGGTATGGCGTCGGCATGGATCAAATCCGGACGAAAGGATTTGGCGATTGCCGAATACCGACAGCTGCTCGACGTGACGGGCGTTGCTGCATTTCTTGCAGATCTGCTGATCCAGCGAAATCTTGAACAACCACCCGGATCGCGAAACTGGAACGAAGTGGCAGATTTGGTACGTGATAGAAATCCCTACATCACTGATGTGACTCAACGCCTGTTACTGCAGGCGGATCTTATGATGGCGTCAGGCGATATAACCGATGCTATCGCCAGCCTCGAGAATGCAAGGGCAGCCAATCCCGCAAACGCATCGATCGAACGCGCTTTGGCACGACTGAGTGGCGAACAAGGCGGTGGGCTTCATGATCGCCTGCAACGACTTGCAGATGACTCGCCAGAAAATTGCGAAGTGCTGGCCGCACTGATTCGACAGGAACTGGGTGCCGCCAACGCGGATTCCGGATTGAAGCTTTTGGACAACATCGCATCTGGACAGCGTAATCCCGGAATGGACTCCGTGCAGTCTCTGGTCTTGGCGATTCGTACTGGCGAAAGCGTCCTGCAGCTGGAGAAACGCCTGGGACGAAGTCAATTCACTGAGGTCTTTCGCGACGCCGTTTGTCGTTATGCGTATCATCTCGCCGATCTGGACGCTGGTCGCGAAGAAACGCTTGCGCGTGTGCTTGCTCAGCAAGGGCGAGCGACAGAGGCATTTGAACATATTAAATCCATAAAACCCGGCAGCGATCCATCGATCAAAGCCAGCGCCATCATGGCATTGGTCCAACATGCCTCACCGCGGCAGACTATTCTGCGTGATGCAATGCTGGAACTTGTAAGCATGATTGAGGCCGCACCAGGCAGTTCAGCGCTGCGAATCTGTTATGCTGACGCCCTGTTGTATGACGAACATCTGGATACTGCGTCACAGGTTCTTGCTC
>JANOZG010000842.1:0-2057 GCA_031429275.1 Planctomycetota bacterium | reverse complement strand
CTCAAGAATGGTCCGCGTGCGTTTCGAGCTCCCGTGGATAATCTGTATTCGAACTGGGCGTACATGGTGATGGCGTCAGTCGCGTGGTCACTGAAAGCCCGGAGCGCGTTGTGGCTTCCTGAAACAGGTCGCTGGAAAGATCGTCGTCACAGCGAGAAGTTCAAACTGCTGAAAATGGAATTTCGGACGTTCGTGAACACGATCATTCGTATCGGGCCGTACTTTTCTCCAATTCTTACCTGAAGCATGGGGATTTTGCCTTGACGAACTCTGGATTTATCCGCAACATCGGTATACCGAGGTATTCCCAAAGCTCGGTACTATGGCTGTTTTCACAATTTTCTTACGGGAGAGTCTGCTTATGAAGTATTTCAAACGTCTTCGAAGGGCTTTCACGCTCATCGAATTGCTGGTGGTTATCGCCATCATTGCAATTCTGATTGCGCTTCTGCTGCCTGCAGTGCAACAGGCTCGGGAGGCTGCTCGGCGGACACAGTGCAAGAACAACTTGAAGCAGATCGGCGTGGCCCTGCACAACTACCACGATGTGCATTCGAAGTTTCCACAGGGTAAAGTTGTGGACAGAAACAAGACATACGCTGGCTGCCCGTCTTGGGTTAACGGTTCAGGATTCAGTTGGCGTGTGATGATCCTTCCAATGATGGAACAGTCAGCGCTTTACTCCCAAAATGCTGTAGATGATTCGGGCATGTACACGTGTGGCATATTCGGAAATGGTGCCGCGAAGCGACTTGTGTTACTTAGAACAACGCTGCCCGCTTATCTTTGTCCAAGCGATCCCACGTCCTACGTGGGAGCCGAGAAACCGACAAATTACGCGGGCATTGGAGGCGGTGCGAAAAACAGCCACGGTGATCGGGATCCCCAGAATGTGGCGGGAATCTTGACGTTTCGCGGTGCCAGCATGCGAGATATCGTGGATGGGACAAGTAATACTGCCATGGTCGGAGAGATCCATCGTGGCGCGCTGTTCAACCGTTACAGTGGTGGCCCCGACAATATTACCGGCCAGCGATGTAAGTGGTGGGCTGCTGAATCCGGCTTCTGCGCGGCAGACACTTGGTTTCCACCAAATGCCGCTAACCCCTACAAAGGCAACAATAAAGGTATGACGGCCCCGCAGGAAGGTGCCGCAAATGACGCGGGCTGTCTCAGCGGGCAGGGTCCTTGTGCGGATCAGGTGTCCTGGGTTGATGACGTGGCACCGGATGAGCCAGGAGCCCGAGGGCTGTCCAGTGCACATACGGGTGGTGCTCAGGTTTTGCTTGGCGATGGCAGTGTTCGCTTTGTTTCCGAAAACGTTGCCATCAACATTTGGAGAGGTCTTGGCACCATGGCTAATGGTGAGATCCTCGGTGAATTCTGAGGAACTCAACGTTTGTTCTGCGTGAGTATTTTGAGACTCGGTGCCTTCGGACACCGGGTCTCTCTTCTTTGATGTGTCAGCTCTTGTTGGTAACATTTCAGAAGTTCAATTCCTTCCCAACTCGCAGTGCATCCGCGCAAATTACACCTTCCATGCTGAGTCTCGCCATGCGGATTTGGAAAACGGGTGGACAACCTCGACAACTGGGGCCAATTTGGTATCAGATTATTCTTACCACTGTCGGATTGACTCAATCGGCCTCGCTTGCCCAGTCGTTGAGCTTGCCCACCGGCACTGAAAACGCTGCCACTTTTGCCGACGCGACAGATGCGTCCGCGATTCGATTCGTCCACAATTCGCCGTTTACCCCCGAGCGACATACCCATCTAACGTTCGGCTCCGGCATCGCCTGGATGGACTTTGACCAGGATGACTTGCCGGACCTTTATGCTGCCCAGGGAGTTCCATTTGAAACGGAGCGCACTCCCGATTCTGAGTCCGTCACAGACTGCCTCTATCGCAATCTGGGGGATGGTGAGTTTGAGGATGTCAGCAAAGTCTCCGGTCTCAGCGACAACGACTATTCAATGGGACTGTCAGTCGGCGACTTCGATAACGATGGTTTCCAGGATATTTACGTCACGAACTTCGGCGTGAATCGGCTGCTCCG
>JANOZG010000841.1:0-3303 GCA_031429275.1 Planctomycetota bacterium | reverse complement strand
TTTCAGGTCGCGTTGGAATTCCACATACGGAATCACGAAACGAAAATCGTCTTTGGTTTGCAGCAGAAGCGACACGCAGATGTACGGAAACGCCAGCAGCGTAATCAGCACCACCGCAGTGTGGTAAGAATGGGACTGAGGGATTACGGGGGTCAACGCCTGAATGAACAGGTAGGCTAGCAGAATCCCGACGAGAACTCCGAAGTAGATCCCGGATATGACATCGATCCGCTTCTTGCGAATCATCAGATCCACCACCGTGAAAATCTGAGAGATCCCCAGCAGCACGAAGAATGCGGTGGCTTTGTTGTTGCGGATAATGGAAGGCATTCCACTTCCATCGCTTACAGCTTTTGGGACCATGACGACCTTGCCGTCGATGGTCATTGGCGTCAGGACGGTTTCGGTTTGATCGACGTCCGACGTGATATACGCAAGGATTGCGCCAGCGCATATGAGCAGGTATGCTACCCGCAGCATCATAAGCAACATTTTTTGGGGCTCGCTTTAATGGTAGGAACCGTTTCCGGAACCTAAGGGAATGACCAGTCTGCGGTGATTTTGGCAGAAAATCCCTGCGAGGCAACTCGTTTGATGAGCTTTGGACAGATTCTGGCTCTCAAAGTGGCAGATGACAATGAGTGTGTGTGAATCTGGGAATCTTGAGGGTGCTGACAATTCTCTATAAATGCCGTAAAAACAGAAACGGCGATGAGTCGCCAGGAAGCGGATCTCATCGCCGTTCTGATTTTTTACTTACGATTCCACCCCATTTGCTGATCCATTCTGGTGGAACCGCATTTTGTGGGACGAATCCCGGTTGCGTGTTCCCCATACGAGACTGCTCGTCGCTGAGCAGGCTCATTTTTATTCAGCACTTTCGGGCGGAAGGATCGACTTTGACCCGTTCAACACGGATGTCTGTCGGGAGCCTTCTGAGTTTTCCAATCCGCACTGATCGAATTATCAGAGACGGTTAGCGAGTGAATCACGACATTCACTCGCTGTTGATTACCGTCAGCATCTGGTGTCGACGAGGGTCTGTAGTTTACCCTTCGGCCGATGTGATATCAGTTGCAAGGGCAAGCACATGAAGCAGCAACTGGTGCACAGCAGCTTGGTTCGCAAGCTGAGCCACAAGATGAACCGCATCCGCTGCCGCAACCGAAGTTGCACTTAGGCAGGCGGATCTTTGGGCAACGCAGCTTTGGCATACGGATTTTTGGGCAACGGAACTTTGGCATCTTGAAGCAGCTGCTTCCGCAACCACATCCGTCGCCACAGCTGTTACCACAACCTGCTGGTGCACAGCATGTTGGTTCGCAAGCTGAACCGCAAGCAGCTGGAGCACAGCAGCTTGGATCAGCAGCTACACCGCAACCATTTCCGCAACCATTTCCGCAACCAGCTGGAGCACAGCAGCTTGGATCAGCAGCTACGCCACAACCATTTCCGCCATTTCCGCAGCCAGCTGGAGCACAGCAGCTTGCTTCTACTGGAGCACAACAGCTTGGCTCAACACCACAACCGGAGTTGTGCTTGTGGAACAGACCAGCCTGTACGCTGCTTGCAATCGAGAATACGACCATAGCAGCTGTGAGTGTAAACGCCTTCATAATAAATCTCCTGAACATCGTTCTTTGAGCAACTCGTCCTGGACGCTTGGAATGCACACGCAGCACTCCTGTTTTGTCAGCGACCGGACTTGTAACTCGCGGGGAACACCGCATTTGATTTCGGACCGTTTCGTTTCACTTTTGGAGTCGAACCGCAAAGTTTGCCGGTTTGTTTTTTGATGGTTGTCGAAGGAAGCGATCGTATCGATTGTGCGAAGAGGCCGGATTTCGATTCAGCTTTAGGTTGTGATAGAAACATCTTGTTGCTGATGGTTGCCAATCTGCACTTCGGCGGGCTATCCTCTTCAACATCAATTCACGTTCGTTGTCGCTCTTAAGTGAGGTTGAACACTTCTGAACATGTTTCTGTGAAGCCTGACACGCCCTGTTTAACGGCAGAATTCGACGTGCTGCGATATTCAAAGTCCTGCTACTGAGGCAAAATCTGCCCCGATGCTGGCTCCTTTGTCCTACGAATTACCTATTTCCTATGACACGACAAACCAACAGGACACCATCTCGGCCGCAAGTTTCGCTGGACGTTGATTTCAATGTCGCGTTCCGTCATCGCCTAAGATTTACCAGTGATGTGCTTGGTATCGATTCTGACGGTTTTGCGGATTTGCTTCAGTCTTCTGAATCGCGGACGCCCAGAGTTCAGTTCTGGCTGGATGAACATGTCGTCAATGCTAATCCTGATCTTCGCCAGCGAATTCATGCGTTTTCACGCAAATATGCAGGGCGTTTTCAGGTGATTGGCAATCCGCAGGTTGTGCCCGGCGGTGAAGCCGTGAAGAATGATATTCACATTCTTGAACGAATGCTGAAGGTCCTTAACGAAGCTGACATGGACCGACGCAGTTACGTTGTGGTCATTGGAGGTGGCGCGGTTCTGGATGCAGTTGGTTTTGCCACGGCGATTGCCCATCGAGGACTGCGGCTCATTCGAATCCCGACCACGACTCTGGCGCAGGCAGACTCGGGGGTTGGAGTCAAAAACGGCGTCAATCTGTTTGCCAAAAAAAACTGGCTGGGATCATTTGCCGTTCCCTGGGCTGTCATAAACGATCGAAAGTTGCTGGATACCCTCAGCGATCGGGACTTCCGCTGCGGGTTTGCGGAGGCTGTGAAAGTCTCGCTTTTGAAAGACGCAGCCTTCTTTGATCGGTTGTTCCGCGACGGTGAATCAATCGCGGCCCGCGGCCCCGAATGCTGGGCCGCAATCGAAGACTCGGCTCAATGGCATCTGCGTCACATTACTTCCGGCGGCGACCCTTTCGAAATGCTGGAAGCTCGCCCCTTGGACTTCGGGCATTGGTCAGCTCACAAACTGGAAACCATGAGCAATTTTGAATTGCGACATGGAGAAGCTGTAGCGATCGGCGTGGCTGTGGATACGGTCTATTCGAGTCTTGTTCATGCACTGCCATCGGTCGATGCGGATCGCGTGTTGTTGGCGCTACAGCGTCTCGGTTTGCTGATCGACCATCCCGCACTACAAAAAACGGACGAGTTGTTTGACGGCCTGGAAGAATTCCGCCAGCATCTTGGCGGTCGTTTGACTTTGACCATGCTTGAAGCCATCGGTCAGCCCATTGACGTCCACGACATCGACCGATCGCGGATGGCGGACGCAATTCAGATTGTTGTGAATCGCGTGGCCGCTCGAGCGTAACAATTCGTCCGC
>JANOZG010000840.1:0-2528 GCA_031429275.1 Planctomycetota bacterium | reverse complement strand
CCGTCACACGAGTCTCTTCATCCAGAGCACTCAAGGGCTCATCCAGCAGTAGGACGTTCGGACGAAACGACAACGCGCGCCCCAGTGCGACGCGTTGTGATTCGCCGCCGCTGAGTCCTTTGATTCTTCTATCCAGCAGCGGAGTGATCTCCAGCAGACTTGCCATCTCGGCGACTCGATCAGCAATTTCTTTGGCAGGACGACTTCGGACCTTCATCGCGAACTCGATATGTTCACGAACAGTCATCGAAGGAAACAAGGCCAGATCCTGAGGCATGTAGCCCACATTGCGATCAGCTGGACTCCAGCGAGTCACATCGACGCCATTGATCAAAATACGACCTGTGTGAATTGATCGAAGGCCACAGATGGCTTCCAGAATTGTGGTCTTCCCGATCCCGGTTTTGCCCATGACAACCGCGTATTGACCGCTGTCGACTCGAAAAGAAAGATCTTTGAGCTGAAAGTCGCCGATCCTGATCGTGACGGAAGAAAGTTCGATCATGATGTCAAACCGGCTCCGATCCATCGCAGAATCAGCAGTACAACAATTGCCATCGCCACCATCAACAGCGATACCGCAACGGCGGCATCTAATTGTCCCACGCTGAGTTCGAGGAATACGGTTGTCGAAAGGACTTCAGTGCGAAATCTCGTCGCTCCGGCAAAGACCAGAATGGGCCCGAATTCTCCGAGCGCTCGGGCCCAGGCGATTGTCCCCGCAGTGATCATGCCTCGCGTGGCTTGCGGCAATGCGACTTTCATAAAAGCCTGAGACCTCGTGCAGCCAAGAGTTCTCGCCACATCTTCGGCACGCGGATTGATTTGATCGAAGGTGACTCGCATCGTGCGAACGGCAAACGCACATGACACTGCAAACTGTGCGAGAATCACGGCAGGCCAGCGATACGTGATTGGAAAGCCAACGTCTTCCCTGAGCCACGTCTCCAATGTCCATTTGCTTTCTGGAAACAACCACTGGCTGAACGGAAACGGTTGATGAAACAGAATGAGAAGACTTAAGCCCAGCACCAGCGGCGGCAAAACGATTGGAATGTCCACGATAGTGTCAACGATTCGTCGGCCGGGAAATTGAAATCGTGACAGCAGATATCCGAGCGGCGTGGCGACCCACAGCGACAACACAGCGGCAATGGTACAGGTCAGGATAGTGAGCCGAAAAGCTGCCTGAATCTCCGGCTTGCGCAGCGCGTTGACGAACTCCTGCGGCGACGTGAACATCAGATCGGCCACGAGCAGAAGAACGATCAGCAAAATGAAGCACGCTGAGAGTCCTCCCATGGTCAGAAAGAACACTACGTCGCTGAATTGTCTGGTCCGGTTACGTTTCAGAGTGGAAGCCTTTGAAGAAGTGTATGGAAGAGTTTTGTAGGCCGGACCGAACAACGTGAGTTCCGGGTTGCGGGTTGCTGAAATGATGGGTTTTCCCAACCCGAAACGTCAGTGAGGGATTGCGATTTAGCGTTCGGACAGTTCTTCCCCAAAATCCCTCGCTTACGCTTCGGGTTATGATCAATTTATTTTATTTTATGTTTCCATCCGTAAGGGTCGCCAAATGCGCAACTTCAAAACTCATGCTTCGGGGTATGACGAGATCAACAGACCGCTTGCTGGCCTGCTGCCGGAACTCGCTTCGTTCGTTCCGGCCTACATCTACTTCCCCAACTTCCACTGAAAACCTTCCGCTGCGAAGATTTCCTGGCTGTCTGTGGACGACAGATGATCAAACAGTCGACCGGCCAACTTGGGAAATCGAGATTCTTTCGCCACGGCCCACGGTTGAGTCGCCGTCGAACACGGGATGCCTCGGATCTGAACCGCATCCAGAAACTCCGCCGCGCCGGCCGCATTGCTCAGGTAGGCCACAGCGGCGTCCAATGATCCGGTGCGTAACTGATTCACCAACATATCGCCGGTGGGGGTCTGCACGGTCACGTTGGCCATCAGTTCGGTCTGAAGTCCGCTTTCCTTGAACGTGTTCTGAGTGATCCAGCCCATGGCACATTGTTTCTCATGACCGATCCCGACACGCAAGCCTTCTTTGGTCAGATCCCGCAGCGAACCAATCTTCCTGGGGTTCCCTTTTTCGACCAGAATCACCAGCTCATTTTGTGACACAGAAACAGGCTCAGGAAACAAGTCCTTCACCTCATTCATAAACTCCAGATCACAGGCGAAGTAAGCGTCCGGATGTTGGCCGCTCTTCATCTGTGCAACAAGGATACCGCAGCCATTGTAGGCACGAGACACTCGCACGCCTTCTCGTGCTTCAAACGCAATGATGGTGTCTTCAATGGCAGGCCGCAACATAGAACCGGCATAGATTGTCAGTTCTGGCTCGTCGTGCCATTCATCGCCGCCTGAGGTCTTGAAGCCATGCGATTGATAATGCTTCAGGCCTCGATCACGAGCCGACACAAAGCGAGCAAAATGCAGAGCTGCCGAGGGTTGTTTTGTGGACGAGATAACACCAACTGAGACCTGCGAAACCCCTGCCGCCAGTTCCG